>JAUXCL010000136.1 GCA_030618905.1 Bacteroidales bacterium
CGTGTGCAATCTCGGCATAGTTAACGGTAATTTCTTTTGGTATACCGGTAAGCATGTCCCTGCCATGTACCGCGTAATCCTCAGGAGGATTATCTATGTCGGGAATAGCTGCACCAACCTCTATCTTAATTCGCTCTGCTGTCCTTTCACCGATATTGATATTATGTTGTTTCCGCATGTATTCGATGATATCATAATTAAAATCATCACCGGCAATACGAATAGATTTATTATTGACAATTCCACCAAGGGCAATTACGGCGATTTCACTGGTTCCACCGCCAACATCAATGACCATATTACCGGTTGGTTCGAGCACATCGATACCCATACCGATCGCGGCCGCCATGGGCTCATGGATGAGCTTCACCTCCTTGGCCCCGGCCTGTTCGGCTGAATCTTTAACCGCCCTTTCTTCAACCTCCGTAATACCCGAAGGGATACAGATTACCATCTTCAACGCTGGTGGAAAAAGCGTTTTACGCGGGAAGATCATCTTGATCATTTCCCGGATCATATACTCAGCGGATTGAAAATCAGCAATTACACCATCCCTGAGCGGTCTTATCGTTTTGATGTTTTCATGGGTCTTGCCATGCATCATCTGGGCTTTTTGGCCCACAGCAATAATCTTTCCCGTGTTTCTTTCAATGGCCACGATAGATGGTTCATCTATCACCACCTTATCATCATAAATGATAATGGTATTGGCCGTACCCAGGTCAATTGCTATTTCTTTTGTTAAAAAGGAAAACAGTCCCATATGTTTCGTTTGCTTACTTTCAATTAATGTTTAAAATGACGTGTTCCGGTGAAGACCATTGAAATTTTATGCGCATCACAATAATCTATCGATTCCTGGTCCCTGACCGATCCTCCTGGTTGAATTACCGCTTTGATCCCTGCCTTATCGGCGATCTCCACGGAGTCTGCAAAAGGAAAAAATGCATCAGAAGCCATTACTGCTCCATCCAGTTCTAATTCAAATGACCTGGCCTTGTCAATAGCCTGCCTGAGGGCATCTACCCTTGATGTTTGCCCTACACCGCTCCCAATAAGTTGTTTGTCTTTCGCCAATACAATCGCATTAGACTTGGTGTGTTTTACGAGAGTATTTGCAAAAAGTAAGTCTAAAAGCTCTTTTTCTTTCGGAGACACCCTGGTTACCGTCTTCATTTCTGTGATTGTCAGGGGTTTAACGTCTTTATCCTGCTCAATAACACCGTTTAAAAGAGACTTAAATTGTTTCTCCGGAAAATCACATGAATTATTCCGGAGGATGATCCGGTTTTTCTTTGATTTCAGGATCTCAAGTGCTTTCTCATCGTAACCCGGAGCCAGCAATACCTCGACAAATATTTTATTGATTTCTTCGGCGGTTGCCGGATCGATCACCCTGTTGCTAATGATGACCCCACCAAAAGCAGAAACCGGATCACCTGCCAGGGCGCATTTCCATGCCTCGCTAAGCTGGTCACGGCTTGCCACACCGCAGGCATTGGTATGTTTCAGGATGGCAAAAGTAGGTTCAATAAACTCATTAATCAGGCTGACAGCAGCCTCAATATCAACCAGGTTATTATAGCTAATGGCTTTGCCATGCAGCTGATCAAACACCCTGTCCAGGTCTCCATAAAATACCCCTTGCTGATGTGGGTTTTCCCCGTACCTCAACGAATTAGATTTTTGGACACTTTGCTTAAATGCAGTACCGGCATCTCCGGAAAAATAATTAAAAATAGCAGAATCATAATGGGAGCTGACATCAAAAGCAAATCCCGCATATTCCCTTCTGTCGCCGACAGAACTAAAACCCTTTTTGCTATTCAGCAAGGCGATCAGTCCATCATAATGATCAACGGAAGGAATGACAAGAACATCTTTATGGTTCTTGGCGGCAGCACGAATCAACGAAACACCTCCAATATCGATCTTTTCGGTGATCTCTTGTTCAGAAGCACCTGAAGCCACTGTGGCCTCAAAAGGATAAAGATCGACAATAACCAGGTCAATTTCCGGAATTTCATATTCCTCAAACTGGCGCATATCCCCTTCTACGTCGCGACGGCCAAGAATACCACCAAACACTTTGGGGTGCAGGGTTTTGACCCGCCCACCTAAAATGGATGGATATGCCGTCAGGGATTCAACGGATAATACCCTGACACCAAGTCTTTTGATATATTCATAAGTACCACCGGTAGAATAGATCTGAATACCAGAACCGATCAATAAATTAACAATTTCATCCAGCCTGTCTTTATGGTAAACAGAGATCAGCGCGTGCTTAATTTTCTTGTCCTGCATTGCATCGTTGTTTAGTACAAGGGCTTGATTAAGAGCCACAAATTTAATATATAATTTTCAAAGTATTTATATTAACTTTACAAATTGCGCCCCAGAACATCTGAAGAATGATTGTATTAAGACTTATCCGCGAAAGTTTCAATTTTGCTTTTCATGAATTGAACGCACACAAAACAAGGACCGCCCTCACCTTGCTGGGGATTACCATTGGTATATTCTCCGTAATCATGGTGTTTACCATATTTGACTCGATGGAGCAAAAAATGCGGAAAGGCATTGATTCTCTTGGCAACAATGTAATCTTTGTGGACAAATGGCAATGGCAGATGGGTGGCGATTACCCCTGGTGGAAGTACTATCAGCGCCCGGAGATCAGCATGAACGATCTGAAGCAAATTGAAAAACGAAGCACCTCCGCCGAAGCCGCCACCTTTATGACCGGAACGAGCCGGACGATAAAATACAGGAGCAACAGCATTGAAGGAGTTAGTATTTCGGCAGTATCGCATAATTTTGACAAGGTCTTGCCCTTTGACCTGAGTGAAGGAAGATATTTTTCATTGCTTGAGTCCAGTGCCGGCAGGCCTGTTGTGGTTGTGGGCCATGAAATTGCCAACAATCTTTTTGGTGATGAGAACCCGATTGGGAAAAAAATCAAAATATTCGGAAGAAAAATTGAGGTTATTGGGATCATGGCCAAAGAAGGAGAAGACATGTTTGGCAACAGCTCCGACAACCAGGTCCTGATCCCGGTAAATTTTGCAAGAACGGTATTGGACATGAGGGATCGCAGTGCACAAATAGCGATAAAAGCCAAACCTTTGGTAAGTAATGAAGAATTGAAAGATGAAATGATCGGCATCCTGAGGTCGGTGCGGAAGCTGAAGCCTTCAGCAGAAGACAATTTCTCGATCAACGAGCTGGACATTATCAACAAGAGCTTTGATCAATTGTTTAGTGTAATTGCCATTGTGGGCTGGATCATTGGTGGTTTTTCTTTGCTGGTGGGTGGTTTTGGGATTGCCAACATAATGTTTGTATCGGTCAGGGAGCGGATCAATATCATTGGCATACAGAAATCACTTGGGGCAAAAAGCTATTTTATCCTCTTACAGTTTCTTTTTGAAGCGGTCTTCCTGGCTGTTTTCGGAGGCATCATCGGCCTGGTTATCATTTTCCTGATCACCCTTGTTGTTACCTATACCTTTGACTATGAAATGATTCTTACCCGTGGAAATATTAGCATAGGAATACTGGTCTCTGCCAGCATAGGACTTGTTTCCGGCTTTATCCCGGCCCTCTCAGCCTCGCGTATGAATCCGGTTGATGCGATGAGGGCGAATGCGTGAAGGGTGAACGGTGAACGGTGAACAGTGAACAGTGAACAGTGAAGGGTGAACGGTGAACAGTGAACTGGGGGTGAGATTTTATTTTTTTGCCTGTTTTTCTTTTTGATATCTAATTAATCCTGTTAAAGGTTTCCTTATCATTATCAGTTGATTTAAATAAAAATCAAGGTCTTGAAAGTAGTTTAGTCTACGACCAATGATAAGTTGCGTCTCAACCTCTGATACCGAACCTAAAGAAAGATGTAAAAAGTAAATAAGCTCTTTTGGACTGTTTCTTCCAGAACCTTCGGCTATGTTTGATGCTATCGATATTGAAGCCCGCCTTAGTTGTTGTATTAACCCATAAGATTCTCCCTGGGGGAAACTTTTTGTCAGTTTATAGATTTGAATAATAAACTCGATTGAGTTTTTCCAAACATCAAGTTCTTTGTGGTCCATTTTTTCTGGTATTTATAAGTTAATACCAGAAATTTCAAATCGTTCCCATTTTTCCCTTCCCTGTTCACCGTTCACTGTTCACCGTTCACCGTTCACTATTAGTAGAACAACAACCTATAATCTTCAATGTCTGCATTCTTCTCGATGGCGCGGTAGGGATAATTGTTTTGGACGTCGCGTTGGAAGTCGGTGGCCATCTGGCCTTTGTACATGGCGTAGCTGCCGAGCCCGGGGGCTTCGTTGATATTGTCAAGCACAATGCTAAATACTGCTCCATTACCCTGTATGGGACCGCTGTTCTCGTTGATGCCCATGGTGAATATTTTACCAATGACCATATTTTCGGCACCAAAACCCGGAATATTCCTGGATGAAAAAGTAAGTGTGGTATTGGTGTCCAGAGAGGTATTCATCTGCTCGGCGATCTGGTAAATATCAGTAAGGTTTGATTCGTTGATCTTTTGTGAGATAAATTTACCCTTGGCATCATTCAGCACATTGACCTTCAAACGGTCGCGCATTTCTTCGTAAGGAATAATGCCCCTGGAGCGTTCTGCGGTTGCCACGGCAACGATAAACTTGCCTTCCAGCTCAAACACAGTTGATACATCGCCAACATTTGTTTTATCGGAAAACAACCAACGTACCATTGAGCGGGGATTTTCGAGCCCTGCAATATTATTGCTCATCTCACGAACATATGTTGCTTCTCTTTTGTCAAGGCCCTGATCAATCACTGCCTGATCAAATTTTTCTTTGCTGTTATTTTCGCCTGAAAACTTGCTGGCGAGCATGTATGTTTGGTGGAACGTAGCGCTGCTTGGGGCAATGACCCTGGTGATTTGTGCAACACGAACCTTCTTTTTAGATCTTGTTTTACCGGTTATCTTGATCACATGATAACCAAAAATTGTTTCGGCGGTGGTGATATCACCAACATTGCCTTCAACGACAGCTTCATTGAAGGCATACACCATATTCCCATCAGGAAACCATCCAAGGTCTCCAAGGTTTTTTTCGACAGAGCCATCATTGGAAAGCTCTACAGCCAGTTCCTGAAGTTTACCGGGGGTTCTGCTGATTACATTATAAAGACTGTCCATCAGTTCCCTGGCCTGTGTTTTAGTCCTGGTAATCCCCTGGGCGGTCCTGAATGCACCGGCATAAGCAATAAGAATATGTTCTGCTTTGAGTGAATCCGGACGGGACTGTACATCCTCCAGCTTAACCATATGCCAGATTTCATTGTCAATATAAGGCTCAACAAAAACATTAATATCGGAATTGAACATGACGGAATCGATCATCACCGGCAATGTCCCCTGGGCGTACCATGAACTGTCATATCTGCTGTCTGATTCCGTATTTACCAGGGAAGGAACATTTTCTGCGTAGGTGAAGTCACTGAATATTTTACGAACATCAGCCTCAATATCAGCAAAATCCTGTTCAGAGGGAAGCACTTCAAAAACAACATAATTCATGTCCCTGGTGTTTTCCTGGTCGAAACGATACTTGTTTTCTTCATAATATCTCTGTTCGTCATCTTCGGTATAGCTAACCAGTGAATCAGGAATCTCAGCATACTTTTTATAAGCATAACGGAATTCAGCATTTTTCTTCTGGTTTTCATACCTGGCCCTGGCAAATGCCTCAGGGACATAAAAGCCCTTTATAATCAAGTTGCTGTATTTGACGTTCAGGCGGTCTCTTTTGATAAACTGCTCAAAACTAAGCCATTGATTACGGGATGTTGCATCCAACTGATCAAGGTTTTGTAAATAGTTGATAATCAGATTTCTGTCGTAT
Source organism: Bacteroidales bacterium (assembly GCA_030618905.1). Lineage (GTDB taxonomy): Bacteria > Bacteroidota > Bacteroidia > Bacteroidales > B18-G4 > JAUWGC01. Next base: position 5,904 of record JAUXCL010000136.1, read on the forward strand.
CGACCTGTTTCGGGGTTAGTGAAGTACTGTAAAATTAAACGATGTGGATTAGGACCCTGCACCTGGTCGAATAATTCATCTGCCGTCACAACCAGTCCGATCTTATCAAATTCCTCATCCATAAGCACTTCGTTCACCAACTGTTGCCAGGTATTGTCCTTAACAGTATAGATCTCGTCATAAGTGAGATTGTCTTCTCCCGTGTTGAGTTTTTGGGTTTCTATGTTTGCATCGACCTTAAGATTAAAATCCATGGCCTGTATTTCAATTCCATTGATTATGCCAATGGAGGTTTTAGCTTTAGGGCCGGATTTGAACAAGTCGCTTAAAACAAAAGCGGCTATTGCAACTCCGACAAGGATAACTGCTAATCCTGAATGTTTTCTTATAGCTCCAATTACTGCCATTTTTTCTTCTGATTTAAAATAGTTTGCAAAGGTAAAATTAAAATTCGAAAAATCAATTATTCTTGAAAATTTAGGTGTACCAAGTCAATCCGCGTTTCACTGGCCTGCAGAATGGTAAAAATAAAATCGCTGACCGGGATTTGCTCACGAAGCTCCGGAATGCTTTCGTGATAATGGATAATCAACCCTGCCAGGGTTTCGTAATCTTCTGATTCAGGAAGATTCAGACTATATTTTTCATTGAGATAATCAATTTCAAGACGGCCTGAAAATACAAAACCCCCGTCATCTGCCTGTCTTTCTACCAGGCCCTCTTCATCAAACTCATCCTCAATCTCTCCAAAGATCTCTTCGATTATATCTTCCATAGTGACGAGACCGGAAGTACCCCCAAACTCATCCACAACAACAGCCACA
>JAUXCL010000088.1 GCA_030618905.1 Bacteroidales bacterium
GATTTCCCTGATTGAAGCCTTACCCACGCTTTTCAACCCGTTCTCTTCTATCTTACGTTTCACAACTACATGATCGATTGGTGTATTCTTCATCGTATCTCCTTTTATTTAATAGGAAGTCAAATATAGAGATTAATTATTAAAAAAAATAGAAAACCGCTAGCAATACCCGAAAATTCCCTACAGTTTGAGATTGTGAAAATTTTCCGTTGATATCCGGAATTCCATATGCTGCAACTGTGTATTCAAACTCACCGGCCAGCAGTAATTTATGATAATGAAACTGCAACCTTGGTGAGATGCGGTATGAGTAATCTATATTATTTCCACGGGTGTAGTAGCTTCCTGCGATTGGTGAATTATATCCCAGGTTCTTGCCAAATCCTGCAAAGAGTCCCACGCGGAATCTTTTTCCTGTAGTGATGATGTCGGTCCATAAGGAGAATTGCTCAGTATTGGCATAGGTGATATGATTGGCCAAGGTGTCTACCTTGCTCTCAATATATCCTCCCAGCATGATATGCTCCGTTAGGTTTTGTCCCCATATGGCCTGGAATTTTATCAGGATCTTCTTGAAAGAAAGTTTGGTAAATACAGTTGCGGCAAAAGAATTGATCCTGTCATTCGCACTCGAAACCATCCCGGGAACCAGTTCTACGGAAAGGCGGGGCAGTAATTGTTTGTAATCAATACCTGCACCAAAGATATGGTCTTGAAAATAATATTGTCCCTGCAAATCAAAATTGGGAATGGCGGAGTTCCGCAGGTAAACTGAGCTTTTCCCAATGGGCCCATAATTGGAGAATTCAATTTGTGACGCCGCCACGGCAATCAATTCAAAATTTCCAAAGCGTTGTTGAAGCCTGAGCTGGTTATGCCTGGAAAAGGGATGATAGGGAGCTCCAAGGTTTAATGAAATGGTTTTGGGCCTTACTTCAGGAACATAAAGTGGATGCCAGTAGAGGCCAGCTAACAATTGAGTCTTGGTCCATTTGAGTTGGAGCCATCCTTCCCGCAGGCGCAATCCATTGTGATCAAGATCATTAACTCCGGTAAAATCCACTTCGATCACTCCGCCCGACCTGGCGTTAAATACATCCGGCGCATCAATGGTAGCACGCAGGCGAGTGGTCATGGCTGCCTGGTTTAAATTAGCCTTACTATTGATATCATTACCGTCGGTATCATATTCCGGCTCCCTGGGGTAAAGTGTGAACATGCCCGCCCTGGATTCAATATTTTGCCTGGTATCGAAAAATAGTTGTGCATTTAAAAAACCAGATAAGGATAAGCCCCAGTTCTTTTGCTGTAATTTCTCACCCTGCCCGTACATGATGTTTGAAAGGATCAGGACAAGTACAGAACCGGTGATGATATATTTCTTCAACTCAGGATATTGCTTTTTTGTTAAATATAATGCTAATCAGGGGATTGGCAATGAAAGAAACTATCATACCTATTGAACCTGCCTGGGGTGAGGGTAAACCATAAAAATAAAGACCGAGGCAGATTGAAAGGCCCAGGATGGCTGAACCAAGTCCACCATAGATGTTTGCCTTCTTCCAGATGATTCCCCAGATGAAAGGACCGAGAAAGAATGAACCGATAGCTCCCCAGCTTACGCCAAGAATGGAAACAATTGTGTCGGGATTGATATACGCAAGGATGACGGAAAGCAATACAAAGAATGCGCTGGAAATGCGCATAAGTAGGGTCAAACGCTTGTCGGAAGCCCGCTGGTTAATAAAACCATGATAGAAATCCTTGGCCAGGGAAGAACTGGAAATAAGGACAAGGGCAGCCAGTGTCGACATGGAAGCGGATAGGATCAGGAGCAAAATAACTACAGATAATGATTCCGGAATGACATTAACCAGCAGTTCGGGCATCAGCCTGTCATACACAGGTTGTCCCTCAGAAAAAGCTCCGGGATTGGCTTCCGGGCTTAGAAAAATTCTTGTCGTGGATCCGATGAAGTATGCTACTCCACCGACCAAAAGCGCAAAGAAGGTGGAAACAAGCATTCCGATCCTGATTGATCTTCTATCGCGGATCGCATAAAACTTTTGGATCAGCTGGGGCATGGCAAAGGGGGCAATGCTGGTTAAGATGATCAGGGAAAGTAATGGCCACCATCCCGGAGGACCTATGGCTTCAGTAAGCCCTGGGTCAACTTCCTGTAAGGATTGTGTGATGTTTGCAATACCGCCTCCTTTATCTACTGTACTGATGAACAAGATGATCACACCTGCTGTCATGATGATCCCGAAAATCAGGTCTATCATGGCCATTGACTTATATCCGCCCAATACCAGGTAAATGGATGTAAACAATCCCATAAATATTAGTGCATGCCAGTATTCAATCCCGAAATTTGATGTGAAAAGATAGGAAAGCCCCATGAATACAGCAGCAGAGTAGGGGATGAGGAATGTAAAAATTACAATAGATGACAGGAGTTTGAATGATTTACTGTTATATCTTTTTTCGAGGAATTCGCTTACTGTCGACACCTGGTACTTTATCGAGGCTTGTTTGATCTTCCAACCAAGCAGGCCCCATACACAGAGCACTCCAACAACGGAATTAAGTAATGCAATCCAGAGGCTTGAATAGCCAAATCCCCACCCAATTTTACCTGCAAACCCAATGAAAAGAACGGCACTGAAATATGCCGTTCCGTATGAAAAAGCCGTCATCCAGGGGCCTACATTTCCACCACCGAGGAAGAAATCGGAAAATGATTTTGTCCTGCGTAAACCAATGATCCCTATTGTGATGATCATCAAGGCATACAGGGCAATAACTATGATTTTGACGCTCATGATTTTTGAATATTAATCCTGGCATCCACAGCAAGGATCTGAGCCCCTTTTCCAATCATTGGATTGATGTCCAGTTCTATGATCTCAGGAGCGGCCTGCACCAAGGTTGATAATCTGCAGATGATATCAGCAAACAGTTCCTGATTGACACCTTGTTGCCCTCTCACACCTTCCAATAGCTTGATGGCTTTTAGATTTTTAATCATCTTTTTGGCCTCATCATGGGATAATGGCGCCAGTCCGGCCTGAACATCTTTAAGTACTTCAATATAAATACCCCCCAGGCCACATAAGATCAAATGACCAAATTTATCTTCATATTTTGCTCCTGCGAATAGCTCAATTCCGCTGTACATGGGTTGTATCAATACAGCTTCCGCATCCGGGATCATCATAAGCTTCTGAAAAGTAGTTTTGGCTTCCTCTGTGTTATTGATGTCCAGGACCACTCCTCCAACATCTGTTTTATGAACAGGGCCTACGACTTTCATAACCACCGGGAACCCTAATTTCTGAGCTGTTTTAACAGCTTCATCTTCCATTTGAACTACTTCTTCCTGTATTCTGGGAATTCCACTTGCGTCAAGCAGGGATTGTACATGATCAGGCGAGAGGTAACCATCATCTGCCAGCCCGATGACCTTCCGGATCTTTTGCTTATCGACATCCGGTGTCTTTATGCTTTCCGGGGCAGGTGCCTGGGTATTGGCGATTTTCATAAGTGCACTGCCAAATTGCACCTCATCAGGGAAAATGACCCAGCCTTTTTCGATAAAGGCCCTGACCTCTTCTGCAGCAGTATGTGTTGAGGGAAGGATAGGGTAGATGGGCTTTTTTGACTTTTTTAATCGATCAGACAAGATCTCATACACATCAAAAATATCGGATAATCCGGGTGTGCCAAAAATAACGGCTATACCATCAACCTCTTCAAATTTTTGATCAGCATAATCAAGGATCGTTCCCAATTGCTCCCCGGTTCCGGTGGCCAGAAAGTCAATAGGGTTAGACACTGACGACCCGGGGAATAATTCTTCCAGCAGTGCATCAGCATGTGGCCCTTTGATTTCAGGGATGTTCAATCCACCTTCAGATAAAACATCGGTCAACATGACTGCCGGTCCACCAGCATGGGTGATGATAGCGATGTTTTTTCCCGGCAAGGTTTTATACATAAAGACAGAGGCCACCGCGACAAGTTCTTCACGGCCATAGCAGCGGACGATACCAGCCTTTTTAAAAAGTGCGTCAACAGCAACATCAGATGATGCCAGAGCGCCGGTATGAGAGGATGCGGCACGGCTTCCAGCCTCTGATGTTCCGGCCTTTATGGCAGCGATCCTGCATCCTTTCCTGATCAGGGAAGACGCATGCTTTAATAAGAGTTCCGGTTTATCAATATTTTCGATATACAGAAGTTTAACCTTTGGGCTTCTTTCAGGATCAAAAGTTTCGTCCATGTATTGCAAAATCTCTTCCACACCCATTTGTGCACTGTTACCCACCGAGAATACCCTGGAAAAAGACAGGCCTTTGGGTATACCTGCTTCCATGATAAAACTGGCAGTTGCACCTGAACCTGAAATAAAATCACATCCGCCCAGCGTGAGTTTTGGTATGGGCATGGTAAATACACCATGGTATTCAGGTGTAAGCACACCAATACAATTTGGCCCGATCAATGCTCCGTCCACTTCGTCGATGATCTGAACAACTTGTTCTTCCAAATGCTTACCTTCTTCGCTTTCTTCACTGAATCCGGCCGATAGGATGATGAATGCACGGGTGCTTTTCTGATGGGCAAGGATGTCTACAGTCGGTGGAATGTACTTTGCAGCAATGGCTATAATGGCAAGGTCGACTTCCGGCAGGTCTTCCGGGTTTCTAAAACTTTTGATGCCCTGTACCAGGTCTTCTTTTAAATTCGTGACGTAAAGCTCGCCTTTAAAACCACCATCAATCAGGTTTTTTAAGACTTTCCCGCCGGGCTTGTGGATATCATTGGATCCACCAACAACCACGATACTTTTCGGGTTAATCAGTTGTTCCGTAACCATACAGATAACTTTTTTGGGTGATAATGATCAGCAACGCTGAACCAGATGCGAATTTAGGAAAATTAATTTAAAATACAGGATACCGCAACGGTACCAATTCCGGAATATATAACTACCTCATATATTTCCGGATGCTACCTTTGCTGCGGAGGATGGTCAGGATAGAAAACGTATCCATCAGGGAATTTCTTCTTTCCATGATCTGGTTCATTACCTTGATCAATGATTTTTCCACCTGGAATTTTTCCTCCAGTAATTGCTGTAATGTTTGTTCCTCATCCATCTCATCCAACTTCAATGTTTGTGCATATTGGGAAACGCTTTGTCTGACATTGTCAATGGATTGGATGATCTTATCAGAGAGTTCATCCAGGGTGGATTGAACCGGCTTCAGGTATTCTTCTTTAATAGCCTGGGTAGCCATGCTTTTCAATTGGAAACTATTGGAGCGATGTTTAAGAAATTGCTCTTCCTTAAAGTTTTCATAAACATCATACTTAATCATGGCAATTGATTTGGTGAGATCAGCCGGCCGTGATTTAATTTTACCCATAATGACCTTGATAAGGTCATCCCATAAAAAGTTAAATTGCTCAGGATCAAGATGCTCAGAAGTTGTCTTTATTTGCCTGAGCTGTTGCTCCGGATCCTTGCTTTCAAATGAATGAATGAGTTTCTGGAAATGCTTCAACACAAGGTGTTGTGTCTTCTCATTAATGCCATAGTATAGATGTAGCAGATCGGCCCTCAATTCAAGAATAAGGTGGTTAAGGTTCAGTTGTAATTCATTGAGTTTATTCAACAGGATCATATTCTCATGCCATAAAGCGGGTATTTTTGCCGTCTTTTCTTCCATTAAAGCATATGGCAGATTTAGTTTTTTCCTTTTGGATATAAGCTTATTGGGACGAATCGTTTCCAGGTCATTGCTGATCTGCTGTATGTTATAAAATACCTTATTGAGCAATAGCAGGTAAAGCGATTGTAATGAAGCTTCATTCAATTGTATGAATCCATGATAAGTTTTGTTGATCTTGTTGATTTCATCATTGATGATCACGTCATTCAATCCATTGTCCTGGATGATCTTGTCCAGTTTAATGTTGGAATCCATGGCGGCTGCATTCAACTTCTGGATCTTTAAAATGTATTGAATACTGATCATGCCCCAATTTTGCATTACTTCATATAATGCGTTTTGCAGGGCCCCGTCAAGATGGGCCCGGATCAGTCTGGCGTATTTCACATGGTATCTTTTCCTGAGGCCTAAACTATTGATCATGAACTTTCTCCAGCTCTTGAACAATACAGTTGCACCTTTATCCCCTTTGCGGATTTTTAAATCATCACGGGTAAATTCAATGGTGATGGAATCCGTCAGCGATTTAAAGATTTCTGATAACCGGGAATTGTACAAATTAATTCCATTTTGCAGTATTTCTTTTTGCTCAAGGAAATTGCTTTCATCCATTGAATCAATTACTCTGGCCTGATCTGCAATAATCCCTGACTGAATTTTAAATGCTTGTTCCTGCATGTCTGACCTGCTATTTCCATCAGTGACTGTTTGGAATTTCTGCAAATGTACTTCGATGATCTCTTTTATTTTATGGACAGGGTAAGAATGATAGCTGAATAATTCCCCCATATATTCTTTATAAAGGGATTCATTCAGCCATTTCAGCTTATCGTACAGGTTTCGTAAGTGCTCGGCAAGTAATGGGTGCCTTGGGTACTTAATCTCAGGAATTTTTATCTCCCTGCTTTTGCCCACATCGAACCCCTTTTTAATGAATTCTGATTTCTCATGAAAAGTATTGCTTCTGGCAAGGCCTATTTCAGTTTCTTTAAAGTAGGAAGATGCTTTCATCAACACTACAGTTCCGATATTCTGGCAGAGTTGGTTGATATTGTCGACATAGAATTGTTCCTGGCCTTCACGTACTTCGGGTATCCCCAGGAATACAAGGTCTGAATTGGATGACTCAACCTGGATGATCTCATGCACCGGTCTTTGCTCGATTTGGTTGTTCATTACTTTGATCTCAGCATCCATCCTGAGTTGTTCAAGCACTTTCTCTGCATCTTTGATCAGTTTTTCCTTTTCATCATTGATGGGATTGATAATCAAAATCCTTGCCTGTGCATTTTTCCAATTATCTGAAAGCCAGATAAATTTGATTAGCGACAACATGAGTGTGCAATTGTTGCCACCTCCCCGGCACCAAATATCGATGACCTGTTTTTTGCCAAAGCTAAGGTCCTTATCGTAATCGACCATAAGGATATTCAGGTCAAGGTCACTCAGGTTTTTGATCATTTTAACAAACCTGGCAGGATCTTCCGTTTGCCGTCCCCAACCCATCAGCACGGTATTGGGTTCCACACCCGAGAAGCCATAGGTGCTGGAAATGGCTTCAATGCCTTCATAAATATCCATGCATTCATGTATCCTGGTGAAAACACCCTCTTGCTCAGTCGTTTCCTTGCTACCAATAGCTTGCTGGTGCTTTTTCAGGAGCACATTGGCGGATTTGTTGAGGATCAGGTCAAAATTGGACAGCAAGCCTTGTTTACCGACCAGATCCTTTCCTAATTGAAGTAAATGGGGCCTGTTACCTGAACCCCCGCTGAATAAAATAATATTTGGACGCCAGTTACGTTCTTCCAGCCCCCTGGATTCAATCCTTTTCAGGATAGCTCTGACGATTGCCGACCATACACTTTGCCAGACATCTCCGAAATCCAGGGCCAGCTTTTTTCTTTTGATATAATAATAGATGGTGGCAAGTACGATCATGGCCAGTATCATCGCTCCGGTATCCAGCTTGAACATCACAGCGAAGCAGGCGATGAAGCCAATGATACCGAACCACATCGGGATCCTGAATGAAGGCCTGAAGTCGGTACTGGCCCATTTTTCCAAAGCAAATGCCAGGTTGATAAATCCATATGCTGCGATGTAGAACATGGTCACAATGGAAGCAACCACATCCAGTTCACCAATCAGGATGCCCAGCTCGGCGATGATAAAAGCAAGGATGAGGGCGTTTCTGGGTTCATTATTGACACCGTAGCCTCTGCCAAATATTTTAGGGGTGATCCTGTCTTTTGATATAGCCTGCAATATCCTTGGTGCACCAAGGATGCCACCCAGGGCGGAAGATAGCGTGGCCCCCCATATCCCTGCAATAACCAATGGGGCAAACCAGGCGATCCGCATCATAAAGTTCATATCGCTTAGCAATACATCGCGGCTGACAAAAATGGCCAAACCAATGGCCAGGGCAAGATAAATTAGTAAACCCACGAGTATGGATATTAGTGTACCTGCCGGAATATTCTTTTGTGGATTTTTGAGGTCCCCCGACATGGCTACACCGGCAGTAAAACCGGTAACTGCAGGGAAAAAGATCGCAAATACGGTGATCATGGAGACACCATCGGTCAGGGGAAGCATAGGTGCCGGTTGCAGGTCAGCAGGGTCGAGCAGGAAAAAACCGGCGAAAACGGAAACAAGAGATATCGCAATGGCCCCCAGGATAAAAAACTGGGTCTTGATGGCAATGGAAGTGCCGATAAAGGCTATAAAAGTCAGTATCAGCAAGACAATCGTACCCACAAGCCGGTAACTGTAAATGGAAGCTTCCAGGCCGGTCAAGCGGCTGATGGTTTCAATCCCCAGGAAGTTTTCACAAAAACCGATGATATACAGTGCAATGCTAAAGGCCGTACCAATAAATATGGTGATTCCAATGGCGCCACCTATTGGCAATCCAAGACTTCGCGAGAGAATGTAATAAATGCCTCCAACTTTGACCTTCTTGTCGGTTGAAATGCTGGATATGCTAAGTCCCGTGGAGATGGATATAACATGTGCGAGGAGGATGATCCCAATGGCAGCGATCAATCCGGCCTGTCCAACAACCCAACCCAGGCGCATATACATGATTACACCCAGTATGGTCAGGATGGAAGGGGTGAATACCCCTGAAAATGCGCCGTATTTTCGTGGCTGCAGTGCCATTATTTAAGCTTCCCTCTTCACTTTAATTTATTGCATCCCTCGAATCCTTCTCCTGCAATCTTCTCATTAAGCTCATCAACCAGGTTCTTATAATCATGCCTGTTGCCACATTGAACCATTTCCAGCA
>JAUXCL010000240.1 GCA_030618905.1 Bacteroidales bacterium
CAAAACTGTTTAATGTGAGCATTAGAAATAATGTTGGTTATTATGGTGGCGGGGGATACTTTACAAACTCAAGTACTGTCTTAACGAATGTCGAAATCGTAAACAATTCAGCGGAAGCTCTTGGGGGGGGATTATATTTAAATAATAATGATAATACAGTGCTGAGAAATGTTACAATTTCAGATAATAGTGCAGAAATGGATGGTGGTGGAATTTATTGCGCAGATTCAGACCATTCGATAATAAATTCTGTCTTGTGGAATAATAATCCCGAACAGATATTTTTAACATGGAATTCTGATTGGGATACCTTATCCATATCCTGGTCCGATATTCAAGGGGGTGAGGCCGGGATATTGAACGAAAATGGAACCATAATTTTTGGGGAAGGCAACATTGATGAAGATCCGCAATTCACCAATTCAGGCGATCATCCCTTCCAACTTTTAGCAAGTTCTCCATGCGTGAATACCGGGAATCCTGATACCAGTGGTTTGTTTCTTCCAGTGTATGATTTGGCTGCTGGACCCCGCATCTGGAACGACCGCATCGATATGGGGGCATATGAGTGGAACAATGTGGGAATTGATGATATTGAGATTGAAGCAACAAAACTGGAAGCAAATATTTATCCAAACCCATTTTACAATAAGCTTACGGTTTATTACGAGCTTCCCCGGGATGACAGGGTGACAATCAGGTTATATGATTGTCTGGGAAAAATGGTGAAAACGCTTGTGGATCATGACCAGCAGCAGGGAGCGTATTACCTTACCCGGGAAACATCAGGCCAGCCGCCAGGGCTGTATATTATCCAGGTTCGGGCTGGCAATGAGATGCTTGCAAGGAAAGTGATTAAGATGCAATAGTGACTTGTATCGTGACGCGTGACGCGTGACGTGTGACAAGCCGTGACCAGAAAAGAATTTGTATATTTATGGTTTAGGTAAGTGATGAAATAACCACATAATCACTAATTCACATAAAATGTTCAATCTCCGAATTCTGGTCTTAATCCTTGCCACTCTCATGACTTTCGTTATTATTGATGGCTGTGGAAATTCAAATAACCAACATGATCAGGAACCCGGAAGCATATTGGATGACGATATTGGTATCAGGCTTAAGGAAAAAACGCTTGAAGAGATCTTTAGCAGCAGTTCCAGCGCAAAAAGGGATTTAAGGGAAATCAAAGAAAGTGGTATCCTTTACGCGGTTACCATATACAGCAGTACCAGTTATTTTCTGTACCGCGGCCAGGCCATGGGCTTCGAATACGAACTGCTGGAGCGGATAGCCGAAAACCTGGATGTTGAATTGCAGATTGTTATTGCCAAAGACATTTTCGAGATGGTGGAAAGACTGCATGAAGGCAAAGCCGACATCATTGCACATGGGTTGGCCGTTACAAGGCTGCGAAAGGAATATGTCAACTTTACTGATGAATTATTTCTAAGTCACCAGGTGCTGGTACAGAGAAAACCGGAAAACTGGAGGCAGATGAAATTACATGAGATCCGGGAAAGCCTTATCTCAGATAATATTGAACTGGTTGGGAAAACAGTATCTGTTCGGTTAAATTCATCCTATTTTCACAGGCTTAATAATCTAATGGAAGAGATAGGCGATGAGATTTTTATTGATACGATGCCTGGTGATCTTGAAACCGAAAAGCTGATCAGGATGGTTGTGGATGGCCAGATAAAATATACTATTGCAGATAATAATATTGCCTCCATCAATGCATCCTATTATCCCGAGCTGGACATTAAGGTCCCAATGAGTTTTTCGCAACGTATCGCCTGGAGCATTCGAAAAAGTTCTCCGGATTTGGTATCAGCCATAAATCGATGGCTTACAGAAATAAAAAGCACAGCAGATTTCAATGTGATTTACGATAAGTATTTTGAAGATACACGGGACTTCAGAAAGCGGATCAAAGACGATTATTTTAGCTCTACCAGCGGGAAAATCAGCCAATATGATCCTTTGATCAAAAAGTACTCAAAAGATCTTGACTGGGATTGGCGGCTCGTGAGCTCACTGGTTTACCAGGAATCACAATTTGATCCACAGGCAAAGTCATGGGCCGGGGCACAGGGATTGATGCAACTGATGCCGGCAACAGCCAGGGAGCTTGGGGTAAACGACAGGGCCAACCCTGAAGAAAACATCAAGGGAGGAACAAAATATCTAAAATATCTGTGGGATAAATGGGAAGACATTACTGACAGCACACAGCGTATAAAGTTTGTAATGGCATCCTTTAACTGTGGTTATTACCATGTGAAGGATGCCGCGAACCTTGCTGAAAAACATCAGCATGACAAATCAAAATGGGATGATAATGTAGAACTGTATATCCTGAAACTCTCCAATCCTGAATTTTTCAATGACCCTGTTGTCCACTACGGTTATGCCCGGGGCATTGAACCATTTACCTATGTTTATGAGATTTTTGAAAGATTTGATCAATACAAACAGTTTGTCGAGTGATAAATGTGCTGAAAATGAATCGTTTTTGAAGAAATTACGTATTTAAGAAACAAAACATGCCATCATTTTAAATTCATTAGTTATGAAAAATATCCTGATTTGCCTTTTGGCTTTATTGCCATTATTCTTGTTTGCCCAGGTGCAGAAGAAAACCAAACAAACGACTACAAACAAAAATGTTCAGCAAAAACAAGTCATGCCCACCACGAAGGTTAGCGCTGACATGAAACAAGTTCAACCCGCTGAAGAAGAAGACCCCGTTGACCCCGTTGAACCAGTTGACCCTGTGGCTGAAGCCATGCAAAGAGCATATAACTGGCTTGCACCCTTTAAAAGTTACCACTTGCTCACGGTGGATCAGATCCCCACCATCAAAACCCTTGATTTGGCTACCGGCAGTCCGGTCATTAATGGCGTTTCGCGAACTTATTATATGTGTGATGACAGCCTGGTGCATTTGCGGGCTTTTACAGGCCTTGAGATGCTAACTGTTCCGCCA
>JAUXCL010000243.1 GCA_030618905.1 Bacteroidales bacterium
CACCAGAATTGGAAGGGCTTTCATCTTCGAAGAGAATTCTGACAGAAGGGGTATAATCATCATCGTATTGTCCGTCGCGTACGGACCAAATGAAAGCAATCAGGAACCCTATTGCGACAAAAAGGCTAAACCCCACAAGGACAAAAATTACGCTCATTTCAGGTGCTTCTTCTTACAAAAATAGGACGTATAATTCAAAGATTCAATTAATTATATTCGAAATATAAACAGACATATGTATTTATAATAATTCTTAATAGGTTTTTTTATTTTGCAGCTTAAGGCTGAGGTTTTTAAGTGTTGGATTGCGTAATTTAAATACTTTTTCTTCTTGCCATTAGTATTGTTGCAAAGGTTACAAAAGCAACAACGCTTACCGAACTCAAAGGCATGAGGATAGCTGATATGATGGGGGTGAGCAGTCCCATAGCAGCAAATGAAATGCCCACGATATTATACAGGAAAGATATCACAAAACTGATCTTCACGATGTTCATAGAGGTCTTGCTAAACTTGATATATTTCGGCAATTGTTCAAACTTATTGGCATTCAGTATGGCATCACAGGCAGGGGAGAAGTGGTAAATGTCATCAGCAATTGTAATACCCACATCACTTTCCTGCAAAGCTCCGGCATCATTCAACCCATCCCCGATCATCAGTACTGCTTTCCCCTGTGCCTTCAGTGCTTCAACATACCTGAGCTTATCGCCAGGTGATTGCTTGAAATTCAGGTATTCTCTGTGCTTAAAAAGGGGTTCCAGATTGGGTAGTTCCGAATCATTGTCCCCTGAAAGCAAATGCATCTCAAATTTATCACCAAGGTCTTGCATAACTGTTTTCAGGCCAGGACGGTATTTATTCTTAATGGTAAAGAAACCCATGACCTGTTTATCAATGGAAACATAAACTTTGGTAGTATAAGTCTTTGACTCACTGATTTTTTCAGTGACAAATTTCTCTGAACCAATCTTTATCGTATGTCCGTCTACTTCCCCAATAATTCCCAGTGCCGGGATTTCGCTGAACTGCTTTACATCAAGAATCTGACCTGCTGGGATAGACATATATATGGCTGCTGAGAGTGGATGCGTAGAATGTCTGACCAGGGACTTCACCAATAAGAAATCTGCAGCTGACAATTTGATATCCTCAGTTCCTATTTCGAATGCATCATTTTGGGTTATCGTTCCGGTTTTATCGAGCACCGCTGTATTGATTTTGCTCAGGCGTTCAATGACATCAGTCTTTTTGAGATAAAAACCTTTGCGGCCGAAGATTCGCATAGTGCTGCCAAAAGCAAAGGGGATAGTGAGGGCCAATGCACAGGGACAGGCAACAATCAATACTGAGGTGAAAGCATTCATGGCCACTGCCGGATCAATAAGTAACCAGGTGATTCCAGCAGCAAGGCTGATGGCTATGATGCTAATGGTAAAGTAATGGCTGATGACATTGATCAATGAGTTAAGCCTGGAATCCTGGCCATAAGCATGCAGGTCCTGGTTCCACAGTTCGGTGAGGTAACTTTGCGACACATCTTTCTCCACAATCAGTTCAATGGAGCTGCCCATCTGCCGGCCTCCGGCATAAATATGGTCTTTCAGGTTTTTGGAAACCGGTGTCGACTCACCACTTACAAAACTATAATCAATATTGGCATCACCTTTGACCAGGATGGAATCAGCCGGTATCAATTCCTGGTTTCTGACAATGATTCGATTACCCACTTTCAGGCTCTTCAAAGGGATTGTTGTTTCTTCAGTATCCTCATTAATTATGGTTACCGCAACAGGAAAGTAAGATTTATAATCCCTTTCGAATGAAAGGGCCTGGTATGTTTTTCCCTGGTACCACTTTCCGATCAGCAGGAAGAAGACCAATCCGGATAGCGAATCCATATATCCCGGCCCGTAGCCTGAGAGGATCTCATAAGCGCTTCGGGTAAAGAGAACAATGATTCCCAGGGCAATGGGGACATCAATATTAATGATCTTTTTCTTAAGTCCCTTGTAGGCCGAAACCAGGTAATCAGATGCTGCATAAAAAATAACAGGTAATGAGAAGAGCAGGTTTAAATAAGAAAATTTCTCCCTGATCAGGTCCTCAATGTCGTTGGATACGGCAAGGTATTCAGGAAAACTGAAAAGCATGATATTGCCAAAACAGAACCCGGCCACCCCAAGCTTGTAATAGATCTTGCGACTGGCTTTTGATTTCGAACTCTTGTTCAGGTCATCCAGGGTGATCAGGGGTACATAATTAATAGAGACCAGCAGTTCAACCAGTTTCCTCAAAGAGATTACCTGATCCTGGAAGGTAATGGTGATTTCTTTCTTCACAAAGTGTACACTGGAGTTAACAAACCCCTTTTCCAGTTTATGCAGGTTTTCCAGGAGCCAGATACAGGAACTGCAATGAATGGACGGAATGAAAAGCTTTACTTTGCTGATCCCCCCATCAGAGAATTCATACAATTCCTTTTTAATATCTTCATTATCGAGATAGGCATACTTGTTGCCAAGCTCCTGAGAATTGATTTTTATTCCCGGAAAATTTTCAATATTGTAATATTCACAGGCTTCGCTTTCACTGAGGATCTCGTAAACTGTCCGGCACCCATAACAGCAAAAAGGCTTGTCATCGTACATTACCGGGTTAGGTCCGCAGTCCTCACCACAGTGGAAACAAGGTATGTTATCGTTTGATGCCAATCGCAGAAAATTATTATCCGTGGGCAAATATATGATAAATCGTGTAACG
>JAUXCL010000102.1 GCA_030618905.1 Bacteroidales bacterium
CACAAAATTACATAAAAAACTATACCGATATCGCTCCTTTAATATGTGGGTGCGCCTGATAACCTTGCAATCGAAAATCGTCAAATCGAAAATCGAAAATACTCTTTACCTCAGGATTGATTTGCATGGTAGGCAATTGATAGGGTTCCCTTGTCAACTGGAGTTTTACCTGATCGATATGGTTGAGGTAAATATGGGCGTCACCAAGGGTATGTACAAACTCACCGGGCTTCAGACCGCTTGCCTGTGCAATCATCATGGTCAGCAGCGCATAGGACGCGATATTAAATGGAACCCCCAGGAAAATATCACAACTCCGCTGATACAGCTGGCAGGATAAACGTCCATTACTGACATAAAACTGGAACATAATATGACAGGGAGGTAAAGCCATCTTGTCCAGATCTCCTACATTCCATGCAGAGACGATATGCCGCCTTGAATCAGGATCTTCCTTGATGCTTTTGATCACCCCGGAGATCTGGTCAACGGAATTTCCATCCGCTGAAGGCCAGGAACGCCATTGATAGCCATAAATATGCCCCAGGTCGCCCTGCTCATTGGCCCACTCGTCCCATATTCGCACCCCATGTTCATTGAGGTATTGAATATTGGTGTCTCCATTGAGGAACCACAGCAGTTCATAAATGATAGATTTGAGGTGTAATTTCTTGGTTGTTAACAATGGAAAACTGTTGGCCAGGTCGAATCTCATCTGGTAACCAAAAACACTGATGGTCCCGGTACCGGTCCGGTCCGTTTTATTGGCTCCGTGTTCAAGTACATGGTCGAGCAGGTCAAGGTATTGTTTCATGATTCTTTACTGGATTATTAAGCATCTATCCATAAATGATTCCTACCATCGTTGCTGAGAACAATGAGGCAAGGCCACCACCAACCAGGGCCCGGAAACCAAGCTGGCTGAGCATCTTCTTTTTGCCTGGAGCCAGTGCCCCGATCCCGCCAAGCAAAATGCCTATGGATGAAAAATTGGCAAAACCACATAGCATGTAAGTAGCCATGATCATAGATTTTTGCTGATAGAATGCATCCGCCGTGATCAGGTCTTTCAGGCTGATATAAGCGATCATTTCATTCAGGATAATTTTTTCTCCAAAGAGCTGTGCAACCAGTGTCATATCCTTTGCATGAACACCCATCAACCAGGTTATTGGTGCCAGGGCATAGCCCAGGATGAATTGCATGCTTAATCCCTCATATTGTCCTCCTGTCATGATTGCAATGGCTTCATTTAATGTGGTCCAGTCACCGATCTTCATCAGGACATAATTAAACATGGCTACGAAGGCGATAAATACGATAAGCATCGCCCCGACATTAACTGCCAGCTTTATGCCCTGCGTAGTCCCGTTGGCGATGGCTTCAAGTACATTGGACCCCACATGTTCTTTGGAGATTTTGATGGTGCCTTCAACAGGTTCTGTCTGGGGCATTAATATTTTTGCAGCGACCACAGCTCCGGGGGCGGCCATCACTGATGCAGTGATCAGGTGCCTGGCAAACAATAAACGGCCTGCCAGATCTTCGCCCCCCAGCAGCCCGATATAAATGGCCAGAACTGCCCCTGCAATGGTAGCCATACCACCCACCATGACCAGCATGATCTCCGATCGGTTCATCTTTTCCAGGTACTCTTTGATCAGCAAGGGTGATTCCGTTTGGCCCAGGAAAATATTTCCTGAGGCTGAAAGGGCCTCGGCTCCGGATATCCTTAATGCCTTTGTCAGCAGCCAGGCCAGCACATACACCACTTTCTGGATGATGCCAAAATAAAAGAGCACACTTGTCAGTGCCGAGAAGAAGATAATGGTGGGAAGGATCTGAAAAGCGAAAATAAACCCATTGGATGAAGTATTCATTAATTCACCGAAGAGAAATTCACTGCCCACTTTGGTGAAATCCAATACCTTGATAAACAGCAGACCAATAAATTCAATCCCCGTCTGCATGAAAGGGACCTTGAGCACTGTAATGGCAATAAGCAATTGAACCAGGAGCCCGATCCCTACAATACGCCATGAAATGGCTTTGCGGTTGGCGCTAAACAGGTAAGCAATCCCGATTAGCACAGCCATGCCCAGCAGGCCTTTGAGCATATTAAGAAAGCTGAAACCAGCACCAGGTTCCTCAACAGGTGCTCCGGCTGCATGCATCAGGAAAGGGAAAAGGAGAAGCAGGGCAAGGATCAGTACTTTTTTTATTTTCATGGGTTGATGTTACGCTTCTTTTTCTCTGTTCTTAAGCTCATCCCTGATTTTGGATGCTTTTTCATATTCTTCGTTCTCAATGGCCTTTTGCAGCGATTCATCCAACTCATCTTTGGTATAATCTGCAAATTCATTTGAGGAGCTGCTTTCAAAATTCTCAGCAATATCCTCACTCAACTCACTTGTCTTTTCATCCATGATAATACCGGCTTCAGCCATGATCTCCTCATTGGTGTAGATGGGGCATTTAAAACGGATGGCCAGTGCCACGGCATCCGATGTCCGTGCATCAATTTCGCTTTCTCCCTCAGGAGAAATACACACCAGCTTAGCAAAAAAGACACCCTCGAGAAATTTATCGATGATCACCTCCTTGATAATAATACTATAGTGGTCAGCAAAATTTTTAAACAGGTCGTGGGTAAGCGGCCTGGAAGGTTTCATTTTTTCCAGCTCTACCGCAATCGCCTGAGCCTCAAACCCCCCAATGATTATAGGCAATCGCCTTTTGCCATGTGTTTCACCCAGTATCAAAGCATAAGCACCACTCTGCGACTGGCTGTAAGACATTCCAATTATTTCCAATTGTAATTTATTCATGTATTGGAAATATCATATTTGAATTTGATGATTAAAAATATAAAGATATGTATTTATAGCACAAAATTAATACAATTTTTTTACCTCACCCCCTGCTTCGCTTTGCTCAGCTTCCCCCTCTCCAATTTGGAGAGGGGGATTGAGGGGGTGAGGTTTTAGAAACCCCGGCTACTACTCTGGTTAATAATTCCTTCTTGTATAATTAAAATACTTTTTTATTTTTGTCGTGCCGTTAATAATCTAATCATAAAAAATATTCACTATGAAAAAACTCCTGTCTCTTTTAGCAATTTTAACCCTGCCGTTGTTTTCCATGGCCAGTGAGGCTGATTTGCCGATACCGGCTATGAAAGACAGCTTTTTCCCAACCCTGGGGATTGACGGTTCGACATTACTTATGTGGGGCTTCATCGTAATTATTATCGGGATTCTGTTTGGTGTATACCAATATATCTCAATCAAAAAGATACCGGTACATAAATCGATGTTCAATGTTTCTAATATTATATATAAGACCTGCAAAACTTACCTTCTTCAGCAGGGAAAATTTCTGTTGATACTTTTTGGAATAATTAGTGTCATCCTGGTTTATTATTTCCTGGGGCTGGCCCATGTTTCCGTACCAAAGGTATTGCTGATCCTGTTCTGGACAGTTATCGGTATCCTTGGGTCTTATGGCGTTGCCTGGTTTGGTATCAGGATCAACACACAGGCCAACAGCAGGACTTCTTTTGCAGCGTTGAAGAACAAAGCTTTTGATGTGATGTCCATCCCATTGCAATCAGGGATGAGTGTGGGATTACTCCTGGTATGTGTGGAGCTGGCCATGATGTTGATCATCTTATTGTATGTACCCGGTGAAAGTGCAGGTGCCTGTTTCATTGGATTTGCCATCGGGGAATCGCTCGGAGCCAGTGCACTGAGGATCGCAGGCGGGATTTTTACTAAGATTGCGGATATTGGAGCCGACCTGATGAAGATCGTTTTCAACCTTCCGGAAGATGACCCCCGTAACCCTGGTGTTATTGCCGACTGTACAGGTGACAATGCAGGTGACAGTGTCGGACCAACTGCTGATGGATTTGAAACTTATGGCGTAACGGGTGTTGCCCTGATCGCGTTTATTGTACTGTCTATCAATTTCAATGTGCTGGATATCTTCCCTACCGAATCTGCAGCACTGACATTCCAAAGTACACTCATCGTATGGATCTTTGCCATGCGTATCCTGATGATCGCTACATCCCTGATTTCCTATTATATCAACCAAATAATTGCCAAAGCAAAATTTGGGAAGATGGAATTATTCAATTTTGAAATACCCCTTACCAGCCTGGTGTGGGTCACTTCGATTACCTCAATCATTGTAACTTATATTACCAGTTATGTGTTGATTGGCAGCTTGGAAATGGCAAATGGCATTGTTACGGACCTCTGGTGGAAGTTAGCTTCAATCATCAGTTTTGGAACCCTGGCAGCAGCCATCATACCGGAATTCACGAAAGCATTTACCAGTTCTAAATCGAGGCATGTCAACGAAATTGTCATCGCCTCAAGGGAAGGGGGAGCTTCCTTAACCATTCTTTCCGGTCTGGTTGCAGGTAACTTCTCAGCCTTCTGGAAAGGAATGGTGATGGTCGGCCTGATGGCAGGTGCATATTACTTCAGTACACTGGGATTGGATCAGTTCATGACCTTCCCGTCCATCTTTGCTTTTGGTCTCGTAGCATTTGGATTCCTGGGCATGGGGCCGGTGACCATCGCGGTTGACAGCTATGGCCCCGTAACCGATAATGCCCAGTCCATATTTGAACTTTCACAGATTGAATCAATTCCTAATATCAACCAGGAGATTAAAGATGAGTATGGCTTCGAACCGGATTTTGAAAAAGGGAAACACCTCCTGGAAGCTAACGATTCAGCGGGTAATACCTTCAAGGCAACAGCCAAGCCTGTACTGATCGGTACTGCTGTGATCGGAGCCACGACCATGATCTTTTCCATCATCTTGTTACTCATCCATGCCGGACTTTACGAATTAAGCCTGACAGATCCGCAGGTCATCCTGGGGATGATTACAGGTGGAGCCGTGATCTATTGGTTCTCAGGAGCTTCTATACAGGCCGTGACTACCGGTGCCTATCGCGCCGTTGAATTCATCAAGAAAAACATTAATCTTGATAAGAAGGAAGCCGATCTGGAGGACTCTATAAAAGTGGTTAAGATCTGTACAAAATATGCACAGAAAGGAATGTGGAACATCTTCGGTGTGATATTTTCCCTGACACTGGCATTTGCCTTCATCGATCCTAACTTCTTTGTTTCTTACCTGATATCTTTAGCTGTCTTCGGCCTGTTTCAGGCAATATTCATGGCCAATGCCGGTGGTGCATGGGATAATGCAAAAAAGGTTGTTGAAGTTGACCTGAAAGAAAAAGGTACTCCTTTGCATGAAGCTACAGTGATCGGTGATACCGTTGGTGACCCATACAAGGATACTTCCTCCGTTGCCCTGAACCCAATCATTAAATTTTCTACTTTGTTTGGCTTACTGGCTGCAGAGATCTCTATCAAAATGATCCTGGGAGGGGATAGGTTTATAGCACAATGGTTTGGGCTTGCATTCCTGGCCATCGGTTTGTTCTTTGTCTACCGCTCCTTTTATGGTATGCGGATCAAACAAGAAAAATGATCGTTAAAATGCTTAAAAAGTAAGGTATGATAAAGAATAACTTTTTCATGAGACATGTTGGGCCCAGGGCACATGAAGTGGAGCTTATGTTAAAGAAAATCGGGGTAAATTCCCTCGATGAACTCATTGACCAGACCATCCCCGAAAAGATCAGGATGGATAAAGGCCTTGACTTATCGAAAGGCATCAGTGAATATGAATATATCAATCACATTAAAGAGATTGGATCTAAAAACAAGATATACAAGTCATATATAGGTCTGGGATATTACAATGCCATCACACCAGGCGTTATTATCAGGAATATTCTGGAAAACCCGGGCTGGTATACTTCCTATACGCCATACCAGGCTGAAATCTCACAAGGTCGTTTGGAGGCTTTGTTGAACTACCAGACCATGGTTGCCGACCTTACCGGACTGCCCATCGCCAATGCCTCACTTCTTGACGAAGGCACTGCTGCTGCCGAAGCAATGTACATGTTTTTTAATACCCGTTCCAGGGCTGCTGTCAGGGAAGGGGTAAATAAATTCTTTATTGCTAAAGGGGTATTCCCGCAAACCATTGATATTCTCAAAACCAGGGCCTTGCCACTGGGCATTGAATTGCATGTCGGCCGTTGTGATCAAATCTCATTTAATGGCGATTTTTTTGGTGCATTACTGCAATATCCTGATGAGAAAGGGATGATTCGCGATTATTCAGCATTCGTGAATAAGGCCCGTGAGCATGAGGTGCCATTGGCAGTGGCTGCCGATATCATGAGCCTCGCCATCCTGAGCCCCCCGGGCGAATGGGGAGCTGACGTAGTCATTGGTTCAACCCAAAGATTTGGTATCCCGATGGGATATGGCGGGCCCCATGCAGGCTATTTTGCCACCACGGAAAAGTATAAACGCAATATCCCCGGCAGGATCATTGGCATTTCTGTGGATGCCAAAGGCAACCGGGCTTTGCGTATGGCCTTACAAACACGGGAACAACACATTAAACGGGAACGGGCAACTTCAAACATATGTACTGCTCAGGCATTACTTGCATCAATGGCCGGCATGTATGCAGTATACCATGGACCGGAAGGTATCCGGAACATCGCCATGGATATTCATCAACTCACCATCACCCTGGCCAATGAGCTCTCTAAGATAGGCTTGAAGATTAAAAATGAGCATTTTTTTGATACACTTGAGGTAGAAATTCCCGGCAAGGTCAGTACAACCGACATCGAAAAAGTGGCCTTGTCACGGCAATTGAATTTCCGCTATATCGACACTCAGGTGATTGGCCTTAGCATTGATGAAACCACAAGCCTGGAAGATATTAACAGCATAGTGGGCGTGTTTTCTGAGGTACTTGGAAGCAATGGAGGAGAGCTTTTTATCAGCGGCATTGAGCAGGATAAACCACTAAGGGTTCCGGATCGCCTGCGCAGAAAAAGCGAAATTCTCCAGCATCCCGTTTTCAATTCCTGCCATTCCGAAACCGAAATGATGCGTTACATAAAGTTGCTGGAGAACAAAGACCTTGCATTAAACAGAACGATGATCCCATTAGGCTCCTGCACAATGAAACTTAACGCCGCATCGGAAATGTTCGCCATTACCTGGCCTGAATTTGCCAATGTGCACCCCTTCGTTCCTGCCAACCAGGCCTTGGGGTACAGGGAGTTGATCGATAACCTGGAAAGAGATTTTTGTGAAATCACCGGCTTTTCAGCCGTATCCTTCCAGCCTAATTCCGGAGCTTCCGGGGAGTATGCCGGACTGATGGTTATCCGTGCATACCATGAAAGCAAGAATGAAGGGCACCGGAATATTTGCCTGATCCCATCTTCCGCTCATGGCACCAACCCGGCCAGTTCTGTTATGGCTGGCATGAAAGTGCTTATTGTGAACTGTGATGAGAATGGAAATATCGACATCAATGACCTTCGCCAGAAAGCAGAAGAAAATAAAGATAATCTATCAGCTTTGATGGTGACCTATCCTTCCACCCACGGGGTATTTGAAGAGGATATACTTGATATCATCGATATCGTCCATCAGAATGGCGGGCAGGTTTATATGGACGGAGCCAATATGAATGCCCAGGTAGGCCTTACCAACCCGGGCCTGATCGGTGCCGATGTCTGCCACCTGAACCTGCACAAGACCTTCGCCATCCCTCACGGTGGAGGTGGACCTGGTGTTGGCCCTATTGGTGTGGCCGAACACCTGGTTAAATTCCTGCCGGGTCATATATTCTGCAAGACGTCAGAGGCACCCAATATATCTGCTGTATCCTCAGCACCTTTCGGTAGTGCCTCAATTTTGCCAATTTCCTATGGATATATAAAAATGCTTGGCGCAGAAGGACTGACCGAAAGTACACGTTTTGCCATCCTCAATGCCAATTACCTGAAATCCTGCCTGGAGAAGGATTATAAAATCCTGTATACGGGCAGCAAAGACAGGGTGGCCCATGAAATGATACTGGATTGCAATGTCTATCTTAAAACTGCGGATATCACCGTTGTGCACATTGCGAAAAGACTGATGGATTACGGATTTCATGCCCCAACCGTAGCCTTCCCGGTACATGGCACATTGATGGTTGAACCCACAGAGAGTGAACCATTATCTGAGCTCGATCGCTTC
>JAUXCL010000228.1 GCA_030618905.1 Bacteroidales bacterium
AGCTGTAAGTCCATTCATGAGATTGGCATTCGCCAGAAAAGCGGTGCCAACATCATCGGGTTTAAAACACCAGAAGGTGAATTCATCCTTAACCCTTCACCGGAAACAAGTGTCATTCCGGGTTCCAAGCTTTTTGTTTTGGGTAATAAGGAACAGATCGAAACGATGAAAAAAATCTTGAAAACTTAGGTCATGATCTTATTCAGGACAACAGCTTTTTTCGTGTATCATCCAAAGCCGTTCCGGAGCCAAAAACGGTTAGAATATCACCAATCCTGAGATAGGTGTCTCCGTGGGGTACATGCACATGGGAACCTCTTCTGACCAATATGACGGTGCCATCTTTGTGAAATGGAATATCTTTTACCTGGGAACCATCAATGTCTTTATTACTGAGCTCAATTTCTTCCACCCTGTAATCCTCAAAAGTATCCACCAGGGCATGGTAAGTGGTAGGCATAAGGATCAGGCTTTCGATGGTGGTTGCCAATACCCGCCTGGCATCCAGAAATTCAACATCAAGCTTGCGTAATGCTTCTTCAGCCTTTGAGTTGCCTGATTTTGAGATGATCCGTTCATGCCTGAGTTCTGTTCTCAGAAACTCGCAAATATTAATGTTCATATTATCAGAACCGGTTTCAACAACCACATAGTTTTCCGGATTGAGTTTTATCTTATCATAAATTTTTGCATCCATGCCCGAGCCCTGCACAGTATCCAATCCCTTAGATTTAATATCATGAAAACGTTTTTCATCAGGTTCAATAATGACAGACATTTTACCATGCATTTTCAATCTTCTGGCCAGCAAAACACCGATACTGCTTCCGCCAATGATCACCGTTTTCGCCCCGGCGAGGTGATCTGTTGGATTAAGGTTATTGTAGATCAATGGGGAAACGATACAGGTTAACACCGCAAGAAAAATAAAACTGGCATTGATACCCGGTGTAATGATACCCAGGTCGAGCCCAATCGCCGCTGCAGCAATGATCAGGCTTAGCCGTGATGCCATCAGGAATCCACCGGCGATGGCTCTTTGTGTGCCAAACAACCTGGCCCAAAGTAAGGAAGGGATGATCTTAACGACGTACAAAGTAATTAATAGCAGTACCAGAAAAAGCAGAAGTGAATTGTCAAACTCTGCGAAAGCCCCGGGCTCAAATTTGGCCCCAACCATGATAAAGAATATGGGTATAAAGAATCCGAATCCCATCCCATCCAGCTTTAGCATAAGTAAAGACCGGTCTTTGTGCAAAAACAAAGAAAGCAGCAGTCCGCTGAGAAATGCTCCCAATAAAATAACCTCAACACCCAGGTATTGGGCCAGCACAACAAATATCAGGATGAGCAATAAGGTGCCCCTGATACTGATTTGTGATGCTGCATGTGACAATTGAAAGGTAATTCTCCTGAACAACACCAGGTTCAATCTTTTACCAAGCACATAAAAGACATAAAAAAGGACAAAAAGGCCAATAACAAGTAATAGTTCGAACCGGAACCCCTTCCTGATGATATAAGCTGTAAATGTGAATAAGACAATGCTGAGGATATCTGCAATTGCTGCTGTAATGATCATCATCTGACCAAAATGACCTGTGGTTTCTCCCCTGTTTTTCAAGACCGGGAAAATGATGCCCACTGAAGTGGTGATCATGATAAGGGCAAAATACCATACACTGGGCAGATCGACTATTAGTGAAAGCAAATATGCGCCTCCCATAGCCAGAAATAAAGTGATCAGAAAATAAGTCAAGCCGACCAATAAGGGATTCTTGAGATACCTTGACAAGGTCAATTTTTTTCGGGGCAGGGATAAAATGATCTGGTCAACGTCAATCTCAAGGCCACTCAGGAACATCAGGAAAATAAAACCTGTTAAGGCCAGGAAATCAAGGATCATAACGCTATCCTCCGAAGCAAAGTCAAGCAGGTAATAACCTACCAGAAAACCAAAAATAATTTCAACGATCACTGTCGGCACCCGCTGTGCCTTGAGTAATGACATCATAATAGGTACTATCCATGCAATCGCAATGACCACCAGTAATGGCAGGTAATCGAAATGAAATGAAATATTTAGCAAGAATACACCCATCCGGTAATTGTGCTACTTATATTTGTCGATTGCATTCAGGCATTGAAAAATATACAACTTCCTTCATATTTATAAATGTACGAAAATAATTTTTGTTCATTATCCTTTGAAGATCGGTGTTTTTTTTCCAAATTTGCCATAGCCAAAGCTAAAATGACAAAAGCATGATGCACCCCGTCCTGGAATTTATCGACTCACTGATCGTAACTTATAATAATTATGTTGGGGGTTACCTGGTCCTATTCATGTTAATCCCCACAGGCTTATACTTTATCATCCGGCTTAAATTCTTGAATATAACCAAATTATGGCATACTATCAAGGTTGTTGCTGGCAAATACGATAAGCGGGGAGACAAAGGCGATGTCAACCATTTCAAAGCCCTGACAACAGCTCTATCAGCTACTATTGGTACCGGAAATATTGTAGGTGTATCCCTGGCTATTTATTTTGGAGGCCCAGGAGCCATATTCTGGATGTGGGTTACAGGCTTTCTCGGGATGATCCTAAAATATACAGAGTGTACACTATCACTTAAGTACAGGAAGTTTAACACTGACGGGAGTGTATCCGGCGGGCCTATGTATTATATGGAATTTGGTTTAAAAAAGCAACTTGGAAGATTTGCCAAGGTGCTGGCCGTTATTTTTGCCATTTCCACTATTTTATGCTCCCTGGGTACCGGAAATATGGCGCAATCCAATTCAATGAGTGATGCGCTGATGACCAATTATAGTGTCCCTACATGGATATCTGGCATCATTATTACTGGCCTGGTTCTTCTCATCATCGTTGGAGGCATCAAGAGAATTGCGGAGGTAACCAGTAAGCTGATACCATTCATGGCCATCCTGTATTTTATCAGTACAATCAGTATCCTGGTGATCATGTATGACAAGATCCCCGTTGCTTTCTCTCTTATTTTTCACGATGCATTTAATGGCACAGCAGCCGCAGGAGGTTTTGTTGGCTCCAGCTTTTTAATGACCATGGTCTGGGGAGTCCGCCGGGGACTATTCTCCAATGAGGCCGGGCAGGGATCCGCGGCTATTGCACACGCAGCTGCCAGAACTGAATACCCAGCCAGAGAAGGTTTGGTAGCTTCCCTCGGACCGTTGATTGACACATTGATTATCTGCACGTTAACTGCCCTTGTCATCATCGTTACCGGAGCCTGGAATTCCGGAATTAAGGGGGTTGGAATGACCATAGAAGGTGTTGAAATAGGTTTGAGTCACATGGGAATAGAAGGTGTCGGGAGGCATATTGTAGCTGTGGGATTGATGCTGTTCGCCTTTTCCACGGTGATCAGCTGGTCATATTATGGAACGCGGGCTGCCAACTATTTACTTGGAGAAAAGTTCATCAAACCCTATCGTTACCTCTATGCTTTATTTGTATTCCTTGGTTGTTTCTGGGGAATTGACCTTGTCTGGCATTTCGTAGATATGGTCATCACATTC
>JAUXCL010000026.1 GCA_030618905.1 Bacteroidales bacterium
CGCTAAAAACTTGAGTGACAAGGGAATTGAAGAATCCACTCAGCCACCGCAAAAGATTTATTTGGATAAATAAACCAAGAGTGACCGAGATTAAAAGGGAAATATTAAAGAAGGTATACCTCATTTATTTTATCATCCTGCTCATTGGTGTGACCATTATCGGGAAGGTGATATATATCCAGTATGTGGAGGGCGTCGACCTGGTTCAGAAAGCTCAGCAGCAAGAGTTAAAGTATTTTACCATCGAAGCTGTCAGGGGCAATATTTATTCTGATGATGGTTCTTTACTGGCTACCTCAGTACCCATCTTTGATATCCGCATGGATGTTGGCTCCCCATTGATCACAAATGAGATATTCAATCAAAAAGTCGATTCGCTGGCCTACCGGTTTGCCATTCTTTTTGGGGACAGGACCAAAGGAGAATACAAAAGAAGACTTGTCAATGCCAGGAAGAAAGGCAACCGGTATTATTTACTTAAGCGCAAGGTAACCTATGCACAGCTGAAAAAGATCAGGACCTTTCCCATCCTGAGAAAAGGGAAATACAAAGGTGGCCTGATCATCATTCCCAAAACGACAAGAAAGATGCCCTTTCAGCTGCTTGCCAAAAGAACGATAGGTTATGAGGTCAAGGAAGAAAAACTATTCGTAGGGCTTGAAGGGGCTTATGCTGATGTATTGCGGGGAACCAATGGCAAACAGCTGATGCGCAGGATCAGTTATGGAGACTGGAAGCCCGTGTATGATGAAAACCAGATTGAGCCGGAAAATGGAAAAGACATTGTTTCTACAATCGATATCAATATCCAGGATATTGCACAGTATTCCCTGATGAAGAGCCTGGTCAAACATGAAGCTTACGAAGGCTGTGCCATCCTGATGGAAGTGAAAACCGGCCATATCAAAGCCATTGTCAACCTGAGGTATGATAAAAAGGACAACGTCTATAAAGAATTATACAACTATGCAATTGGTCAAGCTGTAGAGCCTGGTTCAACATTCAAACTGGCCTCGATGATCGCTTTGCTTGAAGATGATAAAGTAAACCTGAATGACACCATCGATGTAGGTGACGGCTGGACGATGTTTCATGACCGGACCATGCAGGACGTGAAGAAGATCAGGGATGGCAGGATCACCATCCGCGAAGCCTTTGAAAAATCATCCAATGTGGGCATTTCCAAGATTGTCTATGAAGCTTATAAAGAAAATCCACAGGAATATGTTGATCAGCTGTATGCAATGAACCTGCACGAAAAACTCGGCATTGAGATCAAGGGAGAAGGTATTCCATTGATCAAGGATCCGGGCAAAAAAGAGAGCTGGTATGGCACCACACTTCCCTGGATGTCGATTGGTTACAGCATCTTGCTCACCCCTTTGCAGACCCTTACTTTATATAATGCAGTTGCCAATGACGGACGGATGGTAAAACCGATGTTTGTGAAAGAAATTCAACAATCCGGACAAACGATCAGCACCTTCAATACAGAGATCATAAACAGGAAAATCTGCTCTAACAGAACGATCGACTCTGTGAAAGCCCTCTTAGAAGGTGTGGTTGAGCGGGGCACTGCAAAGAATATGAGGAATGATGTTTATAAAATTGCCGGTAAGACCGGAACAGCCCAGGTGGCAGATAATAACAAAGGATATAAAAATAAAATCTATAATTCTTCATTTGTTGGCTATTTCCCCGCCGATGATCCCAGGTATTCCTGTATTGTTGTTGTACATGCCCCCAGGAAGGGTTATTACTACGGGAGTTCTGTTGCAGCACCTGTATTCAAAGAAGTTGCCGATAAGGTTTATGCCATGCATCTGGATATCGCAAGAAATGAAACCCCTGTCGATGAATCAGCGGCTACTCCCGGCATGTTCATCGGCAATTATGAAGATATCAGCGGTATTTGCAATTACCTGGATATTCCTATAGACACGGCAAGCGCACATACAGATTGGGTGGTGACCCAGAGCCAGGGAACAAGTATCAAATTCCTCCCCCGGTATGAAAAACAGGGTATCGTTCCCAATGTGAAAGGCATGGGGGCCAGGGATGCCATTTACTTATTAGAAAAATTAGGACTTCGGACCAGGGTTTATGGCAGGGGGATCATTGTTGATCAGAGCATTAAGCCAGGTTCCAGGATAGTCAAAGGAAATGAAATCATATTAAAAATGTCATTGAGCTAAAGATCTTTTGAAAAAACTGAAAGACATATTATATAAGGTAAAGATCAAGGAGACTGCCGGCAGCACCGATATCCCTGTAGCTTCTATTGGATTTGATTCCAGGGAAGTTGCCCAGGATAGCTTATTTGTGGCGATGAAGGGTACCCGGGTTGATGGTCATAACTATATCAACCTGTCTATTGAAAATGGTGTCAATGCCGTCATCTGTGAAGTCATGCCTGTTAAGCAGGTTCCTGAGGTCACTTATATCAGGGTTGATGACAGCAAGCAGGCATTAGGCATTGTTGCAGCTAATTTTTACGACAATCCCTCAGAAGATATCATCCTCATCGGTGTGACCGGCACTAACGGAAAGACGACCATTGTCACCCTGCTGTTTCAATTATTTCAACTCATGGGATTTGGTGTGGGTATGTTGTCGACCATACGGAATCAGATTGACCGGAGAATTGTTGACTCCACACATACCACACCGGATCCGGTTCAGATCAATAAACTTTTAAGGACAATAGTAGATGATGGCTGTGACTATGTCTTCATGGAGGTAAGCTCTCATGCCATAGACCAGGGACGTATAGCCGGGCTGGATTTTAATGGTGGAATTTTCACCAATATCACACATGAGCATCTTGATTATCATCCATCTTTCAAGGATTACCTGGGAACCAAGAAGCGCTTTTTCGATGAGCTTCCGCCTCATGCATTTGCACTCAGCAATAGCGATGATAAAAATGGAAAGGTCATCCTCCAAAATACCAGAGCCAGAAAATTCACTTACGGGCTGAAAAGTGCCCATGATTTTAAAGCCAGGATGATCGAGAGCCATCTGGATGGTTCCTTGCTGACTATTGACAAAACAGAGGTCTGGACCAGGCTATCCGGTGCTTTTAATGCCTATAACCTACTCGCAGTCTATGCTACGGCAGTTATTCTGGGCATAGATCGTTCCCAGGTCCTTACACTGATCAGCAAGCTGGAGTCAGTTGAAGGAAGGTTCAGCATGCTGAAGTCTCAAAATGAGGTAACGGCCATTGTTGACTATGCCCATACACCAGATGCCTTAAAAAATATACTGGAAACCATTACATCCTTACGCACACGTAACGAACAGGTGATCACTGTAATTGGTGCCGGAGGTGACCGGGATAAGAAAAAGCGGCCCCTGATGGCTCAAATTGCATGTG
This sequence comes from Bacteroidales bacterium, assembly GCA_030618905.1. Classification (GTDB taxonomy): domain Bacteria; phylum Bacteroidota; class Bacteroidia; order Bacteroidales; family B18-G4; genus JAUWGC01. The sequence goes on from JAUXCL010000026.1 coordinate 3,380, forward strand.
ATGCCAGTGACAGGGTCATTCTTACATCAGACAATCCCAGAACTGAAGATCCGGATCAGATCATCAGGGACATGGAAGAAGGTGTCGATCCGGTCCAGGCCAGAAAGATTATCTCTGTGCCCGACAGGAAAGAAGCCATTAAGACTGCTTGTGCCATTGCGAAGCCTCAGGATATCATCCTTGTTGCAGGCAAGGGACATGAAAAATACCAGGAAATCAAAGGTGTAAAATATCCATTTGATGACCGCGAAGTACTTATGGAATGCTTGGAGATAAACAATAACAACTGATTATGTTTTATCACTTATTTGATTATTTACAAAGATGTTGTGATTTCCCCGGGGCTGGTGTATTTCAGTATATCTCCTTCAGGGCAGCCATGGCAATTATCAGCTCTTTGATCATTTCCATGCTCTTTGGCAAACGGTGGATACGCTTTCTGAACAGGCGGCAGGTCGGGGAAACCATAAGAGACCTGGGTTTAGAAGGACAGTTGGAGAAGCAGGGCACTCCCACGATGGGAGGCTTGATTATCCTCACTGCTGTCCTGATTCCCACCCTGCTGTTTGCCAAACTGGATAATATCTATATCGCCCTGATGATATTCACTACTGTATGGTTGGGTATAGTTGGATTCATAGATGATTACATTAAAGTGTTCAAAAAGAATAAAAGTGGGCTGTCCGGAAGGTACAAGGTCATTGCCCAGGTCGTACTGGGATTGGTAGTCGGACTGACCATGTATTTCAGTGGGGATATCGTCATCAAGGAAAAAATCAGTCTCAACACTAATAATATCGAAACTGTCGCAGCTGCCGATCAGGACATATCCGACAAATTTTCCAGGGAAGAGGTGAAATCTACAAAAACCACCATCCCATTTTTCAAAAACAATGAACTTGATTATGCGATCCTGATATCATGGATGGGAAAGAATGCCAGGAATTATGCTTTCCTGATCTTTATTCCAATTGTCATCCTGATCATCACCGCAGTATCTAATGGCGCTAATCTCACAGACGGTATGGATGGGCTGGCTACAGGCACTTCAGCCATCATTGGGGTCACCCTGGGCATACTGGCCTGGGTATCAGGCAACATCGTCTTTGCAGATTACCTGAATATCATGTACCTGCCAAACACGGGTGAGTTAACAATATATATCAGTGCTTTTGTTGGTGCCTGCATCGGTTTCCTGTGGTACAATTCTTACCCGGCACAAGTGTTTATGGGTGACACAGGCAGCTTGTCGATCGGTGGCATCATTGCAGTTTTTGCCATTCTGATCCGTAAGGAGCTCTTGATACCTGTACTGTGCGGGATCTTTCTTGTGGAAAGCCTATCCGTGATTTTACAGGTCTCTTATTTCAAATATACAAAGCGCAAATTGGGTGTGGGGAAACGGATTTTTAAGATGTCTCCCCTGCACCATCATTTTCAGAAACTAGGTTATCCTGAGCCCAAGATCGTGCAACGCTTTATGATCGTGGGTATCATGTTGGCTGTATTTACAATTATCACATTAAAACTAAGATAACATTGAATGAGCAAAAATATCATCGTATTGGGAGCCGGAGAGAGCGGGACAGGATCAGCGATCCTGGCCAGCCGGAAAGGCTTTGATGTTTTTGTATCAGATAAGGGAATAATCAGTGAGCAATACAAGAAAGTTCTTTTACATGATGAGATTGCATTTGAGGAAGGGAAGCATTCCGAAAAACTGATTTTGCAGGCCGATGAAGTGATCAAGAGTCCGGGAATTCCGGATGATATCTCCATCATCAGGAAAATCAGGGAAAAGCAAATCCCCGTCATTTCTGAAATCGAATTTGCATCAAGGTATACCGATGCAAAAATGATCTGTATCACAGGCAGCAATGGAAAAACGACAACAGCATCATTGACGCATCATATACTCAGGAATGCCGGATTAAATGTGGGGTTGGCAGGAAACATCGGAAGCAGTTTTGCCATGCAGGTAGCGGAAAAAGACCAGGACATTTATGTGCTGGAGATCAGTAGTTTTCAGCTGGACGGAATGTTTGAATTTAAAGCTGACATTGCGATTCTACTTAACATCACCCCGGACCATTTGGACCGGTATCAGGATGATTTTCAGCTGTATGCAGACGCAAAATTCCGGATTGCCCTGAACCAGGGGAAAGATGATCATTTCATCTATTGCCAGGATGACCCGGTGATCACTGAAGGATTAAAAAAGAGAAATCTTACAGCAAAGCTTTACCCATTCTCAATCAAGCAAATAATCACAGGCGATGGGGCCTATATCACTGATAAAGAAATTATTGTAAACCATAATTCAATTCAGATACTTATGACTTTAGAAATGTTAGCATTACAGGGAAAGCACAATATCTACAATTCCATGGCAGCAACCATAACGGCCAGTATTTTGGATATTAGCAAAGAGACGATTCGAGCCAGCTTGTCCGACTTTCAGAACATCGAACACAGGCTGGAAAACGTGGCAAATATTCATGGTGTTGAGTTTATTAACGATTCCAAGGCGACCAATGTCAATTCAACATGGTATGCACTGGAAAGCATGCACAGGCCGGTGATCTGGATAGCAGGCGGTGTAGATAAGGGCAATGATTATGCTATGCTGAAATCCCTTGTAGTTCAGAAGGTGAAAGTAATTATCTGCCTTGGTACTGACACTAAAAAAATACAAAAGGCATTCTCTGGTCTTGTAGAGCAGGTTGTCACTACCGAGTCAATGGAAGAAGCTGTAACATACGGACAAATCATGGGCAAGAAAGGTGATATAGTCTTGCTTTCACCTGCCTGTGCCAGTTTTGATTTATTCGATAATTATATTGATCGTGGCAACCAATTTAAAGAGATTGTAAAAGCACTATAGTAGCTGAAAAGCATGAATGGCATAACAAGAAATATCAAGGGCGATAAGGTTATCTGGGCAGTGGTGATCATCCTGTCTATTTTATCACTGCTAACGGTTTACAGTTCGACCGGCACATTGGCATATAAATACCAGGGAGGCAATACCGAATATTATATGGTAAAGCATCTCATCATCCTGTTATTAGGATTTCTGCTGATGTACCTGACCCACCTGGTGAAATTCACATACTTTTCCAGGATCTTTCAGATTGCCCTGTATGTTGCGATCCCATTATTGATTTTAACCCTGTTGATCGGCGATACTGTGAACGAAGCAAAGCGCTTCCTTCCATTGCCATTTAACCTGTCCTTTCAAACATCAGACCTGGCTAAACTGACATTGATCATGTACCTGGCACGCCTCTTATCAAAAAAGCAAGGCAATATTGAAGACTTTAAGTCTGCCTTTATCCCGTTGATGGTCCCTGTGCTGATAGTGTGTGTGCTTATTTTACCGGCCAATTTCTCAACTGCAGCTATGCTGTTTATTACCAGCCTGGTTTTGATGTTTATAGGACGGGTTAAATTTAAATACCTGGCTTCTTTTGTAGGGATTACAGTTGGTCTGTTTGTGATCATGCTGCTCATTGCCAAGGTCTACCCTGAACTCATGCCACGGGTAACAACATGGAACAGCCGGATCAACAGCTTTGTCAGGAATGACCAGGTTAATAATGATAAAGTCTACCAGGTTGAACAATCAAAAATAGCTATTGCTTCCGGTGGTTTTTTTGGCAAAGCACCGGGCAACAGCACACAAAGAAATTTTCTGCCCCACCCCTACTCCGATTTCATTTTTGCAATCATCATTGAAGAATATGGTATATGGGGCGGGGTCTCAGTGGTTTTATTATACCTGATCTTGTTTTTCAGGGTCGTAAAGATCGTGATCCGATGCCCACGAAATTTCGGGGCATTCATGGTGATTGGAGTGGGGTTCAGCCTGGTTTTCCAGGCAATGGTCAACATGGCTGTGGCGGTCAACCTGATACCGGTCACCGGTCAGCCATTACCATTGGTCAGTATGGGAGGGACATCCATCTGGTTTACCAGTATAGCCATCGGGATCATCCTGAGCGTGAGTAAAGAATTTGATGAAGAATCTATCAATGACGAGCAATATGCAGCAGCCTAAGCATAAAATAATTATCAGCGGAGGAGGTACGGGAGGCCATATATTCCCGGCTATTGCCATTGCCAATGCACTCAAAAGAAAATTGAAGGATCCCGACATCCTCTTTATCGGGGCCAGGGGAAAGATGGAGATGGAAAAAGTACCAAAGGCAGGTTATCCTATTGAAGGACTCTGGATCAGTGGCTTGCAACGCAAGCTCAGCGGCAGGAACCTTGTGTTTCCTTTAAAATTAATCTCAAGCCTGATGAAAGCCGGTAAGATCACCAGAAAGTTTAAACCGGACGTAGTGGTTGGTGTAGGTGGCTTTGCCAGCGGCCCCACACTCCGGGTTGCATCGAAGAGAAAAATACCCACACTCATACAGGAACAAAATTCTTTTCCCGGTATCACCAATAAATTACTGGGGAGATGGGTGAACAGGATATGTGTTGCCTATGAGGGAATGGATAAATTTTTCCCGGCATCAAAAATCGTGATGACAGGCAATCCGGTCAGGCAGGATATCATCAATCCCGACAGTAAGCAGGAGGATGCTTATCAGTTCTTTGATCTATCCAGCCAGAAGAAAACACTGCTTATCATTGGTGGAAGCCAGGGTGCCAGGACCATCAATATTGCAGTGCAAAAATCATTGGCATCATTGATCAGAAAGCAAGTACAGGTCATCTGGCAAACAGGGAGCCCCTATTATGAAACGGCCCTGGGTTTTAAGCAGCAGCTTGAGTCAAGCCTTGGAACAGAAGCTGTTGACCAGCACCTGCGCATCAACACTTTTATTGACCGGATGGATTATGCTTATGCAGCAGCCGACCTGGTCATCTCCAGGGCAGGTGCAATTGCCATTTCTGAGTTGTGTGTGGTCGGTCTGCCAGTGATTCTTGTTCCATTGCCTTCTGCAGCAGAAGATCATCAAACTAAAAATGCGCAGGCACTGGTAGAACAAAAAGCGGCGTTGCTGGTAAGGGACCAAGACCTGGACAGCAACCTGGATGCCGTACTGCAGGAATTGCTGGGTGATGATCAGAAAAGGGAAATGATGAAATCAGAGATTGTCAAATTGGCCAGAAAAGATGCGGTTGATAAAATTAGTGATGAGATTATTGGATTGATACAAACAAAGTGAAAAATTGAATTTACAAGATATACATACAATTTATATGATCGGTATCGGGGGTATCGGTATGAGCGGACTGGCCAGGTATTTCAACAAGAGGGGAATAGGTGTTTCCGGGTATGATAAGGTCGCTACACCACTTACGGATCAGTTAATCGCTGAAGGAATTCCCATACATTTCACAGAAGATATTACCGCTATACCCGATGACACAGACCTGGTCATCTATACGCCTGCTATACCGGTGGATCACAAAGAGCTGGTATTCCTTCAAAACAATGGCACCCCGGTTAAGAAAAGGGCAGAAATATTGATGCAGATCAGCGAAGGTCAATATACTGTGGCTGTTGCGGGGACTCATGGGAAAACTACAATTTCCTCCATGATAACGCATATCCTTCATCATACAGGAAAAGAGCTAAACGCCTTTGTAGGGGGAATGATGAAGAATTATCAATCCAATTTTATAGGTTCAGACAGCAATGGCATTTATGTTATTGAAGCGGATGAGTACGACCGTTCCTTCCTGAAATTATTTCCGGATATCGCCGTAATTTCATCCATGGATGCCGACCACCTGGATATATATGGTGATAAAAAAGCCATGGTCAATACCTTCAGGCAATTTGCAACGCAGATAAAACCCGGTGGTGTATTGATCATAAACAAAAAACTCTCCGGCAATTTCTCCACTTTCGAGGATATATTCAGCTATGCTGTCGGAGACCAGGCTGACTACGCAGTTACAGAATATATTATTGAAAGCGGCCGGTTTGTACTCGATCTGAAGCTCCACGATGAAATTATCAAGGATATCTGTTTCAGGATTCCCGGAAAACACAATATTGAAAATGCTGTAGCAGCCGCTGCAGTATGCAAGGAGATTGGATTGAGTGCTCAGGATATTAAATCAGGTTTAGAAAGCTACCAGGGTGTGGCCCGAAGATTTGATATCCGGATCAATGAAAAAGACCTTGTTTACATCGATGATTATGCCCATCATCCTGAAGAAATCAAATCATGCATCAGTGCAGTCCGGGATTTCTACCCGGGGAAAAAGGTCACAGGTATTTTTCAACCTCACCTGTTTACAAGGACCAGGGATTTCGCAGAAGGATTTGCAAGAAGCCTTGATATGTTGGATGATGTGATCTTACTGGACATTTATCCTGCCAGGGAAGAGCCTGTTGAAGGGGTAACATCCGGCTTGATCATGGATCTCATGAAGCTTCCGGGCAAAGAGCTTTCGAGTAAAGAACAATTATTGGATAAAATCAATGTGCGAAAGTTCCAGGTCCTGTTGACCATGGGTGCAGGAGACATTGATCAAATGGCAGAAGAGATTGAAAACCTATTAAAGCAAAAGCAACAATGAAAAAGATAATCATCATAACGGGGTGGATTGTTGTGCTGTGTGGAATGTTTATCCTGCTGGGATTTGTAGAGGCCAGGCACAAATCGATGATTTGCTGCGACTTTAAAGTCCTGGTTGATTTTGATGAAGCTGAACCATTGATCGACGTAGAGGAGCTGAAGTGTGCAATTATTCGCGCTGTGGACTCGATCCAGGGAAAACCCATTAAAATGATAAATACCGAAGGGATCAAAGCCATAGTCCTGAGCAACCCTTATGTGAAATCTGCAAATGTTTATACAAATATCGAGGGTGAATTCAATATCAAGATCCGGCAGCGTGAACCCATCATCCGGGTCATTGATCACCAGAACAGGTCATTTTATATTGATGAAGAGGGTTTATTAATCCCGACAATAGCTGGTCACTCTGCCAGGGTAAGGGTAGCCAACGGGTATATCAGGGATAAAAGTGTAAAAATCGAGTCCATTCCGCTGGATGTGGATACCCTGCCGGAATCTTCCCTGTATAAGCAGATCCTTTCATTGGCCCGGTACATTAGAAATAATGAATTCCTTGATGATCAGATCGACCAGATCTACATCAATGAAAATTATGAATTTGAGCTGATCCCCAAGGTGGGACAGCATGTCATCCTTTTCGGTGACTTAGAAAATATAGATGAAAAATTTAACAAGCTGAAAGCATTTTACCTTGATGGTATCAAGCAATCCGGCTGGAAAAAATATGATCAGATCAACTTAAAATTTAAGCATCAAATTGTTTGTTCAAAAAGATAAAACTATGGAAAATTCCGAAATTATTGTTGGGTTAGATATTGGTACAACTAAAATTGCTGCGATTGTCGGTCGACGGAATGAGCACAATAAGATTGAGGTACTGGGACATGGCAAAACAGAATCTATTGGTGTCAAAAGGGGTCTTGTTTCAAACATTGAAAATACGGTAAATTCAATCAGGATTGCCATTGAACAAGCTGAAAACAAATCCGGTGTGGACGTCAAGTATGTCAATGTGGGTATTGCAGGTCAGCATATCAAGAGTCTTCAACACCATGGAAGTATCATCAGAAAAGATATAGATAATGAGATCAGCCAGGACGATATAGACACCCTTCATAATAATATGTTCAACCTGAATATGAGTCCGGGGGAGGAAATCATTGATGTAATTCCTCAGGAATATATAATCGATGCTGAACAGGGTATCAAACAACCGGTCGGCATGCTGGGAAATACGCTGGAAGCCAATTTTCACATTATTATAGGGCAGACGGCAGCAGCCAAAAACATCTATAAATGTGTCAGGAAGGCCAACCTGGAAGTGGTAGACCTCATCCTGGAACCTATTGCATCGGCAGAATCGGTCCTGAGCGAGGAGGAGAAAGAAGCAGGTGTTGTACTTGTCGACATCGGAGGAGGCACAACGGATATCGCTATTTTTCATGAAGGGATCATCAGGCATACCTGTGTAATTCCTTTCGGGGGAGATATCATAACCGAGGATGTCAAAGAAGGCTGCACCATCATCAAGAAGCATGCTGAAGAACTGAAGATAAAATTTGGCTCAGCCCTGGCCAGTGAAAATCGTGAAGAAGAGATCGTTGCCATTCCTGGTCTTCGTGGCAGGCCACCGAAGGAGATCACCCTGAAAAACCTGGCCAGTATCATACAGGCAAGGATGGAAGAAATCATAGAGCATATCTATTATGAGATCAAGAATTCTGCTTATGAAAAGAAGCTGATCGCGGGGATAGTACTTACCGGCGGTGGTGCGCAACTTAAACATGTTGCCCAATTATGCGAATTCATGACCGGTATGGATACCCGGATTGGATATCCTAATGAACACCTGGCACAGGAAGTTACCGATGATATTGCAAGCCCGATGTATGCCACAGGGGTTGGCCTGGTGATCGAGGGAATATCCAGGTATGACCGGGAAAAAGAACCAGCCAGGGCTGGAGACAAGAAAAAGTCAAAAGACAAAGACAAAAAGGGAATGAAACGACCAAGTTTCCTGAAGCAAATCCAGGATTGGTTTGAAAGAGACGAGCTTGAATAATAATTAACCATAACCATAATTACTCCATTAAATGAAAGTAATAACCTAAAAAATTAGCACAATGGAAGATGTGATCACATTTAATGCACCCAAAGAAAAATCATCCATCATCAAAGTTATCGGTGTTGGTGGCGGAGGCAGCAATGCTGTCAACCACATGTACAAACAAGGAATCACCGGAGTTGATTTTATTGTTTGCAACACTGACATGCAGGCATTGGAGATGAGCCCGGTACCCAATAAGGTCCATTTGGGCAAAAAAGGATTAGGAGCAGGATCCATCCCTGCAGTTGGAGAGAAAGCTGCCAACGATAAAGCAGACGAAATCAAAGAGCTGCTGAAAAGCAATACGGAAATGCTTTTTATTACGGCCGGAATGGGCGGTGGTACAGGAACAGGTGCTGCCCCGGTCATTGCTAAAGTTGCAAAAGAACTGGATCTGCCGGATGATGATGTCCATAAGATCCTCACTGTGGCCATCGTAACCATCCCTTTTTCATTTGAAGGCAGAAAGCGGAAGATGCAGGCAGTGGAAGGTATTAAAGAATTGAAAAAATACTGCGATGCCGTTTTAATCATCAGCAATGATAAATTGAGAGAGCTTTATGGTGACCTGCCCCTGTCCAATGCCTTTGCTCAAGCCGACAATGTACTGCTTACAGCGGCCAGAGGCATTGCGGAGATCATTACGGTTAAAGCCTATGTCAATATTGATTTCAAAGATGTAAATACTGTAATGTCAAAAAGTGGAGTAGCTATCATGGGTACAGGAGTTGCAAATGGGAAGGACCGGGCCAGGCTGGCTATAGAAATGGCATTGACCTCTCCCCTCTTGAATGACAACAATATACGCGGAACCAGCAACATTCTATTATACCTTTCTTCCGGCACTAAAGAAATATCCATGGATGAGATCACAGAGATTACTGAATTCATCATCCAGGAAGCAGGATCAGCGGTAGAGATCATCTGGGGCGTTGGAAAAGACGAATCCCTGGAAGAAAAAATATGCGTGACTGTAGTCGCCACGGGATTTGACCAGCAAGAGCTTGATGAGGAATCGAGAAAAAGGAATATAACAGTTTACCCCCTGGATGACAAATCTAAAAGCAAATCCCCAACGCCTCCTGTTGAAGAAGAAGGCACAGAGGCTGTTAACCTGGACAATATCGAGTTGATCACCAAAGGGAAAACCTTGATTGGACCATCTTTGAAAAAAGAAGCAACGGCAGGACTTGAAAGGACAGTAGATCTGTCCCCGGAAATAAGATCTGAAGGCAACCTGTATGCAGCACCTAAAAAGGAAAAAACCGCCATGGTGGGACAGCTGTTTCATGATCAGGATATGACCCCGCCAAGGTACAAATCACCCACGGCAAAAACCGGTTCCAAAACAGTCAGGGAACAGGAACAGCAGGAAGTCAAATCACAGGAAAGGATTCAGCGACTGAAGGACTTGAGTATCAAGCTTAAAACACAAGGTGGTATCAGTGAACTTGAAAATGAACCTGCATTCGTCAGGAGAAATGTAAAGTTATCAGAGTCGAATCCTTCATCAGATAAAATTATCTCACGTTATAGTTTATCTGAGGGTGATGATAATCAAATCGAACTGAAATCAGATAATACATACCTGCATGATAATGTGGACTAAAAACATTAGATATTATGAGTCTTGCAATATTAATTAACGAGGATATAAAGGCCGCAATGCTGGCCAGGGATGCCAGGAAGCTGGAAGCCTTAAGGGCCATTAAAGCTTCACTCTTGCTCGCCAAAACCAGTAAAGATATGAGCAGTGGTGAGATCCCTGAGGATGTTGAGCTGAGTATATTGCAAAAGCTGGTCAAACAACGCAAAGAATCTGCTAAGATCTATCGTGAGCAAAACCGGCCAGAGCTTGCTGAAACAGAAGAATTCCAGGCTGATATCATCGGGCAATATTTGCCGGAACAGCTTTCGGAAGAGGACTTGCAGGACATTATAAAAAAGATCATTAATGATACAGGTGCAAGTGACATGAAGGATATGGGAAGGGTCATGGGAATGGCCACCAAACAATTGGCCGGCAAAGCAGACAATAAAAAGATTTCCGTTATTGTCAGGCAATTGCTGAATCCCTGATAATATTTATGTTTTTATGCGCCCAGCATGACCCTTTGAAAACCTGAAACTTTCAGGTCCTTGTCAGTTTCTGACAGGTACTGGCGAACACTTTTTTTGGTATCCCTGACGAAATCCTGGTTTAACAAAGTACTCTCTTTATAGAATTTATTCAGTTTTCCCATTGCAATTTTCTCCAGCAGCTCCTCAGGTTTACCTTCCTGACGGGCCTGGTCTTTTCCAATCTCAATCTCTTTTTGAATCACTTCTTCTGAGATATCTTCCTTATCAACGGCGACCGGATTCATGGCTGCAACCTGCATGGCAAGTTCTTTACCAATATCGTTAATACCGTTAACATCGGCTTTACTCAAACCAATGACTGTACCCAGTTTATTGCCCATATGATTATAAGCAAAGGTGATCGGGGATTCGACGAATTTATATCCGTTCAATTCAATCTTTTCTCCAATTTTACCAACCTGGTCCAGCAGGCTCTCTTCAACAGTACGGCTATTCAGGTCTAAACCTTTAAGCTCATCAATGGATTTAGGTGCTTTGGTAATTGCCAATTCAGCAATCTGGTCAACAAAAGCGGCAAAATCAGCATTTTTTGCCACGAAATCAGTTTCGCAATTTACCATAACGATGGCTGCGAATTTTTTGTCTGCGCTGGTTTTTGCAATCACTACACCTTCAGATGCCGCTTTGTCGGCTCTTTTGGAGGCAACTTTCTGGCCTTTTTTACGAAGGATATCAATTGCTTTTTCAACATCGCCGTCACTTTCCTGGAGTGCTTTTTTGCAATCCATCATACCGGCACCTGTAAGTTTCCTCAGGTTGTTGACTTCTGCTGCTGTAATCTTTATCATTTTATTTTGAAATTAATGAGTTCAATAATATATTATGCTTTATCTTTTTGGTTTTGTAATGGGTCTCCTGGGTCTTTTACCCGTTGAAGGAGCAGTTCCCTTATCATCTTCCTTAACCCTGGTAACCTTGGCTGCAGAGTCTTTCGGAGCTTTCTCTGCCAACTCATCCTCTACCTCTTCAAACTTTTCAATGGTCTCTGATTTGGTTGCAACATCAACTTCCATAGCTACCGCAGCTTCTTCCCTGATTTTCTCCTTATCAAACTTCCTTTCTGCCAGACCTTCTTCAATTGCATCAACCATGATCTTTGTAATCAAGGCAATGGATTTTGAAGCATCGTCGTTAGCCGGGATTGGAAAATCCACATTTTTGGGATCCGTGTTGGTATCAACTAAAGCAAAAGTCGGAATATTCAGTTTCTTTGCTTCAGCGACAGCAATCTTCTCTTTATTGATGTCTACTATAAAAAGTGCAGTGGGCAGACGGTTCAGGTCGGCAATACTTCCCAGTTGTTTTTCCAGTTTTGCCCTTTCACGGCTGATCTGGAGTCTTTCTCTCTTGGAGAGGTTCTTGTAGTTTGCAGTCGTCGTCAATTTATCAATCTGAGACATTTTCCGCACAGCTTTCCGGATAGTCGCAAAGTTGGTGAGCATACCACCGGGCCAACGCTCAGTTACATAAGGCATATTCACACGCTTTACTTGTTCCGAAACCAGTTCTTTTGCTTGTTTTTTAGTCGCTACAAACAGAATTTTCCTGCCTGATTTTGCAATTTGTTTCAATGCTGATGCAGCTTCATCAATTTTGGCAATAGTTTTGTAAAGGTCGATAATGTGAATTCCATTTCTTTCCATAAATATATATGGTGCCATATTGGGATTCCACTTCCTTTTTAAATGTCCAAAATGAACGCCTGCGTCCAACAACGCTTCAAAAGTTGTTCGTGCCATTTTTCTAAATTTTAATTTGTTTACTTTCTTTCAAATCAATTGCCAGGTAGTATTCACATGAATAGTCTTGACAATTTAGATGCTAAACTCGCTCCAATGATTGATTTTTTTATCGTTTACTGAATTGGAATTTCTTCCTTGCCTTAGGCTGTCCGGGTTTCTTCCTTTCCACCATTCTCGGGTCTCTGCGCAGGAGTCCTTTTGCTTTAAGGGCGGGACGAAACTCCGGATCAATTTTGATGAGTGCCCTTGAGATAGCCAGCCTGAGTGCTTCTGCCTGACCGGTGGTGCCACCACCGTCGAGTGTGGCAGAAATATCGTATTTATTGGCCGTATTGGTAAGTTCAAACGGTTGTTGAACTATATAGTGCAGGGTTGGGACTGAAAAGTAGTCCTTATAATCACGCTTATTGATGATAATAGATCCTTTTCCTTCTTTCAGGTAAATCCTGGCAATCGCTTTTTTTCTTCTGCCTATTGTGTTGACAACATCCATGATACTATTTTAATTTAATTTCTTTTGGTTTCTGTGCTTCCTGGTTATGCTCCGGGCCTATATAAACATAAAGGTTTCTGAAAAGCTGACTTCCCAGCCTGCTCTTCGGCAACATTCCTTTTACTGCATGCTCAAGGAGGAATTCCGGCTTTTTGACGAGCACTTCTTCGGGTGTCCTTTTCCTTTGACCGCCAGGATAACCTGAATGCCTGATATATTCCTTGTCTGTCATTTTCTGGCCTGTCAGCCTGACTTTTTCAGCATTGATCACAACCACATTATCACCACAATCCACATGGGGTGTAAAATTAGTCTTGTGCTTGCCCCGTAAAAGCTTGGCTACTTCTGATGCCAAACGCCCGAGTACCAGGTCAGTGGCATCAATCAAAACCCACTCTTTAGTAACGGTCTTACTGTTCGCACTCTTTGTCCTAAAACTTAATGTATCCATCCTTACCTTTAAATTTCTTATCTGAAAACATCTATCCCTCAAAATGGGGGTGCAAAGTTAAAATTAAATTTTTTTATTAGCAAGTTATATTAAAAAAAGTGACGCGTGA
>JAUXCL010000224.1 GCA_030618905.1 Bacteroidales bacterium
ATAACTCCGCCCAGCATGATGATCAAGCGTTGCCAGGCGGGTTTAGCCCTGAATTCCCATGGCTGTGGAGGCTTCCGGAGTTGTTCCTTATCCAGCGATTCATCAATCATTCCGGAAATTTTCACATACCCGCCCAGGGGCAGCCAGCCAAGTCCGTACTGGGTCCCTTTGTAATTGAATTTGAAAATTGAAAACCAGGGATTAAAGAAGAGGTAAAATTTTTCAACCCTTGTTTTGAATATCCTGGCCGCAACAAAATGCCCCATTTCATGAAAAATGACCAGTATTGAGAGGCTTAACAGTAGTTGCGCTATTTGAATTAAAATGCTCATGCTTAATTTCTGATATATTTAGTAGTCCTTCCCCTTGCTTCTTCATCCGTTCTTACGAGATCTTCTAAAGATGGTTGATGGATGAATGTGATTTCGTGGATACATTTTTCAATGATGTCCGACATTTCCAGAAACCCTACGCGGTTGCTTAAGAAAGCATCAACCGCTATTTCATTTGCAGCATTTAAGGCGCAGGGAATATTTCCTCCACTTTCCAGTGCTTCATAAGCGAGTGCAAGGTTACGAAAATTTTTCAAATCAGGGATTTCAAATGTTAATTTCGGATAATCCAGGAAGTTTAAACGGGGCAGATCTGTTTTTATTCTTTCAGGGTAAAACAAGGCATAAGCAATGGGGCCTTTCATGTTGGGGAGATTCATTTGAGCCTTCATGGATCCATCTTCAAACTGTACAATAGAATGTATGATGGATTGGGGATGAATGATGACTTCAATCTGATCTCCTTTTAAACCAAAAAGCCACCTGGCTTCAATAACCTCAAACCCCTTGTTCATAAGAGTTGCAGAGTCAATTGTGATCTTGGGCCCCATGTTCCAGTTGGGATGTTTTAAAGCCTCTTCTTTGCTGACGTTAGCAAGTGAGTTGTGGTCCATGCCGCGGAAAGGGCCACCTGATGCTGTCAGGTAGATCTTTTCGATATTGTTATGTGCTTCGCCTGCCAGACACTGGAATATTGCTGAGTGCTCGGAGTCGACGGGGATAATATGGGACCTGTATTCCTTAACGAGTTGCTTAATCAGCGCTCCGCCTACAACCAGCGATTCTTTGTTAGCCAGAGCAATAAGCTTACCTTTCTTTACCGCACTTATGGTTGGCAGAAACCCGGAATATCCAACCAGGGCGTTCATGATGATGTCAACCGAATCCATTTCTACTACCTGGGCGATCGAAGCCTCCCCGGCATATACTTTAATATCATAGGAAAAGAGTGAATCATTAACTTCAGTATAATATTCCTCTTTTCCAATCACCACTACGTTAGGCTTGTATTTTATGGCCTGTTGGATGAGCAGGTCTTTGTTCTGATTGGCCGTCAATATTTCCACATTGATTTGATCAGGGTATTGATCAATAATTTCCAATGTTTGCAGACCAATTGAACCGGTGCAACCTAGTATGGCAATATTTTTTTTCCGCTGCTCCATTCCTGCTTAAAAGCTTAGGTATTCTTCGGGGTTGACTGGTGTACCATTATACCAGAGTTCAAAATGTAAATGTGGCCCGGTACTCAATTCTCCGGAGTCACCGATAATGGCGATCGGGTCGCCTGCTTTTACAAAGCTCCCTTGTTTTTTTAACAGGGTTGCATTGTGTTTGTAAATGGATATGAAGTTGCCCCGATGCTGTATGACAATCACATACCCTGTTTCAAGTGTCCACTCTGAAAATATTACCGTTCCCTCAAGAACAGCTTTGATGGTTTGATTACTTTCCGCGACAATATCCACACCATAATGTCTTTCTTCCAGGTTAAAGTGATTGGTGATGATGCCTGTAATTGGTGTGAAAAATGTAAATCCAGTTTTGGCTGGCTTGGTAAAGAAATGATCCTGTTCGTTATTGTTGTACAGATTATATCCTGATTGCCTTTCATATTCTGCCCTGAGGATAGAATCCTCTCTGGACCTTTCCAGTGTATTGATATCGTATGGACCACCCTTATCTGCATCTGTCTGTTGTTCAGCTGCAATGTCTTTTCCTTCAATGATGTTCCTGATGATTTCCAGGTATTTATTTTTCCTCATGAGATCTATTTCCAGGGAATCGGCTTTACGTTGCAAGTGATACACCTTGGCAGGCAGTTCGGGATCCATATATCCCGGAATATATTCACGCAAAGGTGTAAAGGCGATTAAAAAAATAGTCAGGATCACAAGGAAAACCGCCAGGGTTGCCAGGGAAACAAAGACATTCATACGCGACAATTTGAATGAGAGCTTTTCTTCATAAGTATCCTCATTCATGATTACCAGCCGATATTTAACCCGCAAGCGGGATAACCATTGTTTTCTTTTATTTTTTTCTTTCGCCATCCTACATGAATAAAACCTTTGCAAATATCGTAAATTTTTTAGCTTTAACCGCGTTAAGATGAACTTGGATTAGGTTATTCCTCGTACATTTGATTATCTTTGCATCGAAATATAGCGGTATAAAATATTTTTGCCGAATAGGAGTTATAACAAAGCACAATACATCAATAATTGGTTCGCTTAATATCATATCGCACTGTTGGTATCCTGGCTCTTCTTCTGGCAATTTTCCTGGTGATTGCTTGCTCCACTAAAAAGAACACCTTTACACGAAGAGCTTACCATAATCTTACAGCCCATTACAATGTTTATTGGAATGGCAAGGAAGCTATGCTGGAAGCTGAGAAAGAGCTTGAAAAGATGGCCGATGACAACTTTAACGTAATTATCCCCGTGTTTAATTTTGGTACCCAGGCAGAAGCACAGACCTTGGCTCCGTTATTTGACAGGGCTATCGAGAAAGGGTCCAAAACCATCTTAAAGCATTCCATGGAATTTGGGGGCAAGGAACAAGTAAAGTGGATTGATGATGCGTATTTGATGTTAGGCAAAGCCTATTTTTACAAACAGGATTACTACAGCGCCCGGCGCTCTTTCAATTTTGTAATGCGTGAGTATGAATATAATCCCATCAAGTACGATGCCATGTTATGGCTGGCCAAAACATATGACCAGCTTGAAGAATTTGAAAAGTCGGAAGCTTTATTGAACCTGATTGAGAAAGACTACAAGGATGGATTGGTGCACAGAATAACGGCTAATGAATTGCCACTGGTATATGCCAACCACTATATTTTGCAGGGGACACCTTTTTATGCCATGGACTATCTGTATGACGGCATTGATGTGACAGGCAAAAAGCAATTAAAAACCAGGATGAAATTCATCCTTGCGCAAATCTACCAGGCAGAGGAAGAATATCTGGAAGCCTCTGACCTGTATGCTCAGGTGATCAAAAGGAACCCCCCATATGAAATGGCTTTTAATGCCAAAATCAACCTCGCCCGCTCATATGTGGAAGGGACAGGTAATCTTGAAGAAATTGAGAAGATACTGGCCAAGATGCTTAAGGATGAGAAAAATACCGAATATCAGGACCAGATCTATCATGCACTGGCCGAGGTGGCCTTTGAAGAAAATAAAGATACCCTGGGTGTTTATTATTTAAAGATGTCGGTCAAGACCAGTGTCTCCAACAATTACCAGAAAGCAACATCCGCATTGCAGCTGGCAGATCTTTATTTTGTGATGCCACAATATGAA
>JAUXCL010000158.1 GCA_030618905.1 Bacteroidales bacterium
AAGGCGGAACTGGAATACACCTTGATTGGCAAGAGTGACAATTATTATCTGCTGGATGTTAATTTGCTTACAGGCAGGCATCATCAGATCCGGGTGCAGTTGGCTGAGATCGGCTGTCCTGTAAAAGGTGATCTGAAGTATGGAGCAGCGCGCTCAAATAAAGACGGATCTATTCACCTTCATGCAAAAGAGATTGAATTCATCCATCCGGTAAAAAAAGAAAAGATCATCATTTCAGCACCTCCCCCCAGGGATCCTGTTTGGGATTATTTTCGGGAGGAATAAGCAAGCTGGCATAATTGTTTTATTTTTGATGATAGCGCTATGATCAGGACCAGGCTATTATCATTGATAATTCTTCTTTTATGCTGCTCTTCGACTGTCTTCGCTCAGTATTACAGTTCAGGGCAGGATCCGTTCTCCGTGCATTGGCAGCAGATCAAGACGGATCATTTCCGGGTCATCTTTCCTGAATCATTTGAAAAGAAAGCGCAATATATGGCCAACCTGATGGAGCTGGTATACCCTGAAGTTGGCAGATCCCTGGATGAATATCCAAAACGGATCCCTTTGATCCTTCATGAATATTCAGCTTCATCAAATGCTTTTGTGGCCTGGGCACCTAAACGAATGGAGTTCTATTCTGTGCCTCCACAGGATTCTTATGCACAGCCCTGGCTGGATCAACTTGCCCTTCATGAGCAGCGGCATACGGTGCAGATGAGCAAGATGTACCAGGGAACCGCCAAAGTATTGTCATGGTTGTTAGGACAGCAAGGGCCTATTGCGATCCTGGGGCTTTATGTGCCATTCTGGTACCTGGAAGGAGATGCCGTAACGATTGAAACTGCGCAGAGTCATTCAGGGCGGGGCAGGACACCTTTTTTCGAAAACCAGATGAGGGCGCAGATCCTGGAAAAAGGATTATACTCCTATGATAAAGCAACATTCAGGTCCTATAAAGACAATGTACCGAATCAATATATTTTTGGGTATCACTTCATTGCCCGGTCAAGAAAAAAATATGGCCCGCAATTATGGGATCATACGCTTAATGTAGTAGCGAAGAAGGCCTATATGATCGTTCCTTTCAACTATGGGATCAAGCAGGTTACCGGCTTGACCAAAGTGAAATTATATAAAGAAACCTTTGATGCACTGAAGGAAGAGTGGAAGCAGCAAAAGGAGCTAACCACCACAAACTATTTAAAGCCGGTTTCACAAAGGACTAAAAACTATACTGATTACACTTTGCCATCCTATGGGCTTGATAACAAGATAATTACCAGGAAGTCCAGCATCAATGACATAACTCGTTTTGTTGCTCTTGCTGAAGATGGTGAAGAAGAGATAATTTTCACCCCGGGTTCAAGTAATCAAAATGCGCTTTCCTACGCCAAGGGGAAAATATACTGGTCAGAATCCGAGCCTGACCCACGCTGGCAAAACAGGAGCTATTCTGTAATCAAAGAATATGACATATTCACTGGCAAAAGAAGAAAACTCAGTAAAAAAAGCCGGTATTATGTACCGGCGGTCTCTCCGGATGGGAGCAAGCTGGCAGTCGTGGATGTTGACCCACAGAACCAATACAGCTTGCTGATACTGGATGCCGGTGATGGTAGCATCTTAAAGCGTATCAGCAGAGATGACAACACTTTTTTTATGACCCCCCGCTGGTCGGATGACAACCAGACTATTGCCGTCATCCTGATGAACAGGCAGGGTAAAAGTCTGGCCCTGGTCAATGCAATAAGTGGGGAAATACAACTGCAAATCCCTTTTGGGTACATGGAGATCTCAAAACCGCTGCCCACCGGAAACCGGGTGTTTTTTACAGGTGCTTACAACGGAATTGACAATATCTATGTGCTGAATACAGAAGATAAAAGCATCCATCAATTGACCTCTTCCGAATTTGGGGCCAATGATGCTTTTATTGCGGAGGATGGCAATATGCTGCTTTATTCAGATTATACCAGCGATGGATACCAGGTGGTAGAAATGCCCCTTGATTCGGGTTTATGGTTACCTCTGAATAATGTACAAGATCATTCTATCAAGTTGTACGAAGCAATTAGCAAACAGGAAGACTGGGTGCTTGATGATGTCAAAGTTCCGGACACCACTTATGAAGTGAATCGCTTTCGCAGAATGCCTCACCTCTTCAATTTTCACAGCTGGGCCCCTGTTTCCCTGGATATTTCATCCTATGAGATCAACCCCGGTGTGATGTTCCTGTCTCAAAATCAGCTCAGCACCAGTTTTTTCATCGCAGGATATGGCTATAATATCAATGAAGAAACAGGGAAACTCTATTTCAAATATAGTTATGAAGGGTTTTATCCGGTCATTGATGTCAATTTTGATTATGGTAAAAGAAAAGGACGAACTCGTCTCAGCGATAATTCCATATTGAATTATGAGTGGATGGAAACCAATATTGGTGCAGACATACGGGTACCCTTGTCCCTCACCAGGGGGAAATATTACAAAGGCATCACACCCAGGGTATCCTTTGACCAAAAATTTCTCAATAAGGTTAAGCCCATTCCGGATTTATTCAGGATCAACAAGATCAGCACCATGGGCTATAGCATCTATGCTTATCATCAATTGAAAACATCGGTCCGCGACATTTACCCGAAGTGGGGACAGATCCTGGACCTCTCCTATTACAATACACCAAACACCAATGAACAAAGTGATATTTTTGCCGTCAATACCTATTTTTATGTCCCGGGGATAGCCAGGCACCAGGGGATCCGATTATATGCCGCTTACCAGCAGCGAAAGATCGATGACTATAAATTTGGAGACCGTGTAAGTTATCCCAGGGGCATTACAGGTATGCAGGATGAGGAGTTGCTGAGTTTTTCAGCGACCTACAAGCTCCCCTTGTTTTACCCGGACCTGAGCCTGCCTCCGATCATCTATCTGAAGAGGGTTAAGATGGCATTGTTCTATGATTATTCCATCGGGATAAATGATGGAATAAACACCTATTACAGGTCAACCGGATTAGACCTGACAGGGGACATGAATATCCTACGGTTTCTTGCTCCTTTCGACCTTGGGGTCAGGATCATATACCTGCCGGAAGCTGATAAATTTGAATACCAGTTCCTGATCGGTATCAGTTTTGATTCATTTTATGTGGGACAAAACAACAGGCGTAACGGAAACATTTATTAGTTTTGAACAAACAAGATCACCATGAAAAGCAGGCCTCTTAAATTACAGGAAGAAATGGAGCGCATTATCCTTAAATGTGACGTTTGTTATATCGGGATGATCGACCAGCAAAATGAGCCCTATGTATTGCCTTTCAATTTCGGGTATCAAGACAATACCATATACCTGCATTCTGCCAGAGAAGGCAAAAAGATTGATATCCTGAAGAACAACAATAAAGTCTGTGTAGCCTTTAGCACAGATCATGCACTAAAGTGGGTCAATGAGGAAGTAGCTTGCAGCTGGGGCATGAAATACCGCAGTGTACTGGCCTTTGGAAAGGTTGTATTCATCGATGATCACGATGAAAGGATCGAAGCCCTGAATGTCATCATGAGTAATTACTCAGATCAGAATTTTGATTATAGCAAGCCGGCTGTGCTTGATGTGCAGCCGTATAAGGTTGTGATAGAGAAGATGGAAGGGAGAGCGTATGGATACTAAGATGATATCTGATTTATGTTGAGGTTGAGCAATGCGAAACCGAAATCCCGCTTTAGCGGGAATATCTGATATTTGATTTAAAAAAAGAAGAAAATATGAAAGCTTTGGTAAGTATTATAATGGGCAGCACATCGGACCTTCCGGTGATGGAAAAGGCTGCAAAGATCCTGGATGAGATGGAGATTCCTTTTGAAATGAATGCTTTATCAGCCCACAGGACTCCTGAGAAAGTAGAAGAATTCGCAAAAACAGCACATGATCGCGGTGTTCGGGTCATCATTGCAGGTGCCGGCATGGCTGCACACCTGCCTGGAGTGATCGCTTCTATGACACCCATCCCGGTTATTGGTGTGCCAATCAAGGCCACCCTGGATGGCATGGATGCTTTACTTTCAATAGTCCAGATGCCTCCTGGCATTCCGGTTGCGACAGTTGGAATTAATGCTGCCCAGAATGCCGGTATCCTGGCGATGCAAATTCTTGCGACAGGCAATGAGGAATTAATGGAAAAAGCCGTTGCCTATAAAAACAATTTGAAGGATAAGATCGTGAAAGCTAATGAGGAACTTGCCGGGGTAAAGTTCAAATACAAAGTATAATCAGGCTGTTTATCATTTATATATTTGTATCATCATCACAAGCAAATATTTCGTTTTTATGGATAATATACAGGTCAAAGACAAATCATTTTCGCTATTTATTTCAGCTGAGGAAATTGACCAGGCAGTTAGCGAAGTAGCAGCCCATATCGCACAGGATCTGAGAGGCAAGAATCCGCTATTCATTGTCGTTTTGAACGGTGCCTATATGTTTGCCGCCGACCTGATCCGTAAGTTTGATTTTGATTGTGAAATTTCATTCGTGCGACTGTCTTCATATGCAGGAATGGAAACAACATCAAAGGTAAGAGAAGTGATCGGGTTGTATGAAAACCTGACTGACAGAGAAGTGGTTGTCATTGAAGATATCATTGACACCGGCATCAGTATGGCTTTTTTCCTGGACAAGATCAGGGAAACAAACGTTAAGTCTGTCAGACTGGGCACATTACTCTTCAAACCAGATGCCTTCAGGAAAAATTATCATATTGATTATGTCGGGATAAAGATCCCAAATGAGTTTATCGTGGGTTATGGCCTGGATTATGATGGTTTGGGCCGCAACTATCCGGATATCTATAAAATCGTCGAATAGCACATCCATCATGGGCAATTCTAACTTCGTTGATTATGTTAAGATCTATTGCCGTTCAGGCAAGGGAGGTGCCGGCTCAACCCACCTGAGAAGGGAGAAATATATCCAGAAAGGAGGTCCGGATGGTGGTGATGGTGGAAGGGGTGGACATATCATCCTTCAGGGAAATGACCAGTTGTGGACACTATTGCACTTAAGATATACAAAGCATATCAAAGCCGGGCATGGTGAGTCTGGCGGCAGGCAAACGAGTACCGGCGCCAGCGGGAAAGATACTGTGATTGAAGTTCCGCTTGGCACGGTTGCCAAAGATGCAGAAACCGGAGATATTATCTGTGAGATTACTGGACATAATGAACAGAAGACCCTGCTGGAAGGTGGAAGAGGAGGGCTGGGGAATACTCATTTTAAGTCAGCGACAAACCAAACCCCCAGGTATGCTCAACCGGGAGAACCATTTACCGAAGCATGGTTTATCATTGAGTTGAAACTCCTGGCAGATGTCGGACTGGTTGGCTTTCCCAATGCAGGAAAATCAACCTTGCTTTCAGTTGTCTCTGCCGCAAAACCGGAGATCGCAGATTACCCGTTTACAACTTTAAGGCCCAATCTGGGTATAGTCTCTTACCGGGATCATCGATCGTTTGTAATGGCAGATATACCCGGAATCATCGAAGGGGCACATGAAGGCAAAGGATTAGGATTGCGATTTTTACGACATATCGAAAGAAATTCAGTTTTATTATTCATGGTACCAGCTGATGCCGATGACATCAAAAAAGAATATTTCGTCCTGCTCAATGAGTTGAAACAATACAATCCTGAACTTCTGGATAAGAGGATACTGCTGGCTATCACCAAGTCTGATTTGCTTGATGATGAACTTCAGGATGAAATCGA
>JAUXCL010000116.1 GCA_030618905.1 Bacteroidales bacterium
CTTCTCCTCATAATTATGCCTTTCAGGAGGAAATAGCAATAGGTTTAAATCGACCTGCATCTGTATTTATCAGATATTGGAAAGAAGGTTCCCCGGATATATTACGTACAAATAGAACTTCGAAGTTAGATTCTCACACAATCCACTTATTATTGCTTGATACGGATGCCACATACAAATACGAGGTGGTAATTGACGGTATCATAGACATTTCCTCAAAGATTTTTTCTTTTCAAACGAGGAAACAATCTCCATGGCTAGAACACAATTGGATTAAAGATGACAAGCCACATGAGGCTACAGCACTTGGGGATGGTTTAATATTGTTATGTGGCAGCCGTGTTCCCGGATATGTTAGAATGGTAGATGGGGAAGGAAATATTCGATGGAATTGGCAGGTAGATGATATAGGCGTACGTGTTGCTACTTTTACTCCACATGGCACTATTCTTGTCATGTTGCGGCCCCCAAAAAAAGATGTGATTGATGATGTTTCCGACAAGCAAAAAGAAATCCTGAGGAATACGAAACAGCCAATGCGGCGTGGAAAAATGGGATATGCCGGAGGAACGGCTCTGGCTGAAATAGACCTGACAGGGAAAGTGCTTTGGAGAATGGATCTGGATGAGTACGAAGACAACACTTACAATATAATTCATCATGATATTCGGATGGATGAAAATCACCGGATTCATACTTTAATAAGAGAAAGAAAAATTATTGACATGCCATTCGTTGAAAGTCAAGGGCTAGACACCCTTGTTGGTGATGGTATTTTAATGCTGGATACTACCGGGAAGGAGCTACTGAAATGGTCAGTTTGGGATGTCTGGGATGTGAAGAATGATCCTCATATTGAAGAATTCGCTTATGACCGGTTCCATGTGAATGCACTCAGTTTTGACAAGGATAGTAACTATCTGGTTTCTGTAAGTATTGAAGACCAGATATGGAAGATTAATGCCAGGACTGGATCGTTAATGTGGAAACTAGGTAAAGAGGGAGATTTCAAAATGGATACAAGTACATACTTTTCATTCCAACACGGCGTGCACATAAATTCGGAAGGAGATCTAATGCTATTTGATAATGGTATATATAAAAATGAATCTCGTACACTTTCCTTTAATATAGATACTGTGTCAATGGTTGCAACAACCCGAATTAATGCTCCTTTACCTAAATCTTTGCATACTTCCCGAATGGGCAGTGCATACTTGTTGCCAAATGGGAATTTGTTGCAAACAAGTTCAAAAAAAGGCTCGGTTCTAATAACAAGCAGAACTGGAGAAGTGTTGTGGGAACTTGATTCCCCAAACGTTCTGTATCGTGCCGAGTATGTGCCTGCAAAATTGTGGGACAAATATTTCTATAAGGAGTAGTGTTTGATTGACACAACAGGTATAGTAAAATATACCAGGACACTACTATGCGCTTTATATATCAAATTAAAAAACTACATGAGACAATTCTTTATCCTGTTTCTCCTTTTTTGCACCTTACTGACCAACGCGCAAAAAGCAAGTATCAAAGAAGAAAAGATCAGTTTCAAGACCTACCCTTACAGCGATCCTGATCCCGTAGCCAGAATGACAAAATTCTATCCCTATTTCCGGTTTGACGGTTTGACGGTTACGTCAATTCAGAAAGAATGGAATTTTGTTGTGCTGGAAAACGATTATATTAAAGTTTATGTGGCGCCAGAAATGGGAGGGAAGGTCTGGGGGGCCATTGAAAAGTCAAGCGGCGAAGATTTTATCTATTTTAACAACGAGGTAAAATTCAGGGATATTTCAATGCGAGGAGCCTGGACTTCGGGTGGTATAGAATTTAACTTCGGTTCCATTGGACATGCCCCTTCAACAGCATCGCCGGTAAACTATAAGTTGGTGGAAAACAGCGATGGCAGTGTAAGCTGTTTTGTCGGTGCACCGGACCTTACGTCAAGAACGGAATGGAGAGTCGAGGTACGCCTTGGTGCCGATAAGGCCTATTTTGAGACCAATGGTTATTGGTACAATCCCACGGGAGAAAGGACCTCGCTTTACAACTGGATGACGGCTTCAACAGATGCTGCGGAAGACCTGGAATTTATATTCCCGGGGGATACGAAGATTAGCCATGGTGGGATAGCTGACAGCTGGCCCATTGACAGTAAAGGAAGAAGTATCTCCTGGTACAGGAACAATGATTTTGAAGGAGGAAAATCATACCACGTGCTGGGTTCTTTTGAAGAGTATTTTTGCACTTTTTTCCATAACAGGAATTTCGGGATGGGGCACTGGGCACCCAGGGAAGAAAGGCCCGGAATGAAAGTATTTCTTTGGTCAATTGCCCGTAATGGTGGTATCTGGCATGATCTTCTCACGGATACCAATACCAATCCACAGTATACAGAACTGCAGACAGGTTTCCTATTCAACCAGGCAGGGGCCAGAAGTACCTATTCACCCTACAAGCATCTGTTTTTCGATGCTAACTCGGAAAACCGGTTTAGGGAGATATGGTTCCCTGTGAAGGGAACAGGTGGAATGGTGAAGGCAGACCCATACGGTACATTAAATGTTACCAGGAAGGAAGGAACTGACATTATTTCTTTCTGCGCCCTGCAAAGCATTGAAGGAAGGATTGTAATCAATGCCGGGGGAAAGGAATTGCTAAACAAGGAGGTTAGCCTGAAGCCTATGGACTTATTTGAAGAGAAGTTCGACCCGGAAGGTAACAATACTTATTCCATTGATGTTGCAGGAGTATTTCATTACACCAGTACTGAACATGAGGATAGAATAATGTCACGCCCCAGGATGCTGGATGAAGCTTTTGACTGGAACTCGGTAGAAGGTCTATATACCGAAGCCACTGAACTGGAGAAACAAAGATATTATGCAGAAGCTCTGAAAAAGTATGAGGAAGTATTGAGCCAGCAAGCCTATCATATTAAAGCGTTAGTTGGAAAGGCAAATATTCTTTATAGGAAGATGGACTATGCAGGGGCAGAAGCAGCAGCTCTGAAGGCTTTGTCAATTAATACCTACGACGCGGATGCAAATTTCATTTATGGCATAATTTGTAGTCAACTTGGTAAAAAGTATGATGCCCTGGAAAGCTTTGGCCTGGCAATGCGCTCCATAAAATACAGATCGGCTGCCAATCTGCAAATGGCCAGGATCTATTACAGGGAAAGTGAACCAGGCAGGGCTGAAAAATATGCCAGGCAATCCCTGGATTATAATCGAAATAATATCCAGGCACACATGGTCCTGGCATTGATAGAGAAAACCAGAGGGAATGAGGAAGGAAAAAATACTATCATATCCGAAATACTGGACATTGATCCGCTAAACGCTTTTGCCGGATATGAAAGCGGATCCTTTCCGGATATCCTGCATTTTGAAATGCCACATGAAGTAGGACTTGAATTGGCCATAAATTACTACCATTTGGGTGAAACTGAAGAAGCCATCCGGATCCTGGGTATGTTTGAAAATCATCCCATAGTAAAATACTGGCTGGCCTGGCTGGCTGGCAGTTCAGCAATCCTGGAAGAAGCATTGGCCCTTTCGCCCGAATTCGTATATCCTTTCAGGAATGAGACCGCCGAAGTGCTTAAATGGGCCATGAAACAAAACAACAGCTGGAAAACAAAATACTACTTGGCCCTCATACACTGGCACAAAGGAAACCATGATGAGGCCAGAGAGCTGTTCTCGGCCTGTGGTAATAAACCCGGCTATGCACCCTTTTATCTCTCAAGGGGTGATTTTAATCAATCATCTGCACCAGAAAAAGCTGAGGCGGATTATTTAAGGGCGCTGAGTCTGAATAAGGAACAGTGGAGAACATACCATATACTGGTGAACTTATATAATACGGAAAATGAGTATCCAAAATCTCTGGAAATTGCCACCCGGGCCCACAAAAAATTTCCGGATCATTTTGTTGTGCACCATGATTATGCCAGGTCCTTGTATTTCAATGATCAGTATGCCAGAAGCGTTAAGGAATTGAAAGGCCTTGTAATCCTTCCTAGCGAAGGGGCCCGCTTAGGTCATGTCACATACCGCAATGCCCATACATTGCTTGCCCTTCAGCATTACCAGAAAGGCAAGTATTCAAAAGCCATTACTCAGCTGGATGAGGCGCGCAAGTGGCCAGAAAACCTGGGTGCCGGTAGACCACATGAACCGGATGAACGCATTGAGGATTTTCTGGAGTCGTTGTGTTACAAACAAATGGGTAACAAAGAAGAGGAGAATGTGATGAAACAAAAAGTAGTTGACTATACCCTTGATATAGCCGATAGACCACGAAGACGTAGCAATTCATCCACCCTTCTTGGAGCAATGGTTCTGCGGGAAACAGGACAACAGGAGAGGGCAGATCGGATCATGAATGGATGGCTCACCAATGAAGGAGATAAGTTGGCAAAATGGGCAATGGCTGTCTATTCTGGCGATAGTGCCCAGGCGAAGAAGCTGATCGGGACTATGGGAAGCAAGGAGGAAGGCACACCGTGGAATCCGGTAAGGTATGATGCTACTTTTGAGTTGGTAAGCGAAATTTATACGCTACTGGGCGAAGAATAATTTAATGAAAAACATTTATCTAAAAATCAAATCCGATGCGCAATATATTTACATTATCAGGCTTGCTGGTTCTGATGACAGGACTATTAATGAATTTCACGGCCTGTACACAACAGGATGAAGTAGTTTATGGAACAGGGGAATGGGAATTTCCAATTCCAGGAGGAAGAAATCAATATAAGTCACTGGGTACACAGCGGGCTGTTCTGAGAGTTACCGAACCAGCTGAGGTGGTTCATGCACATCTTCCCTGGAGAAGACGGGATTTCACACCCGAAAATGTAGAGGTGCTGATCTGCGATGCTACCAGTGGAGATACCCTTCTTAATGTCTTCAGGGTTAATATCAACAGGGAATACGGTGACCTGGTCTTTCAGCCTAAAACTGTTCCCGGTGAATATTACTTCTATTATATGCCATTTACTTCCACAGGAGGTCCTTACCCGAAAGTGAATTACGACCGGCCCGAATCCATGACAGATGCGGCATGGTTAGAGAAAAACGGTATCACCCCTGAAATGGATCTGTCATTACTTGACAAGGCGGAACTGATCCGATTTGAGGCGATCAGTGAATTCCACTCACGCTACCCGATGGACATTATAGCCACCGAAGCTGAAACCGGGGCTATTCTGGAAAACAACCAGGAGAAGTCATTCTTGCTCTTTACAGAGGACAGGAAGTTTCCCATCCGGATGTCATCTGATATACCGCAGCGCTGGATAGGAAAAGACAACCTGAACAGCTTTTCAGGACAGGCAGATAGAAATGAGTATTATGCTTTTCAGGTGGGACTCCAGGCAGTTGATTCCAGGATTGAGGATATAGAAATATCAAGCAGTGATTTAATTTCAAGGAAATATAATATCCCTGCTCAGGCTATTACCTGCATTAATAAAGAAGGTACCAACTGGGATGGAAAACATATGACTAAAACAGTGGCGGTTGAAAAGGGAAGTATGCATACCCTTTGGTTCGGGATCGATATACCCAGCGATGCAATTGCAGGGAAATATGCCGGTACCATAACAGTGACCCCAGAGGGAATGGAAAGCCAGGAAATAGAAATAAATATCGAAGTATCCGGAGACGTTCTGGCGGACAGAGGAGACAGCGAGCCATGGAAACATTCCCGTCTGAGGTGGCTGAACTCTATGTTTGGGATGAATGACGAGTTGGTAAAACCCTATACTCCGTTGGTGCACAACGGGCAGAGCATTGAATGTCTTGGAAGAAGAGTAATCCTGACAGAAACGGGATTACCAGCAAATATTGAAAGTTACTTCAGCTATGAGCTGACAAAACTTGATGAAAATCCACGTCTGATATTGAATGCCCCATTAAGTTTTGTAATTGAAGATGCTGAAGGCAGAAACCTCACAATACGACCCGATAATGTTGAAATGATTGAAGAGAGGGATGGAATTGTCCGATGGAAGATGACTGGTGCAGCAGGAGACATAGCACTGATCTGCAATGCGAAGATGGAATTTGATGGGTATCTGGAATACAATTTTGAAGTAAGTTCAACAAATGATATTGATGTCAATGATATTCGCCTGGAGATACCCTTCAACGCTGATATTGCAAAGTATACCATGGGTATGGGACAGGTGGGCGGAAAATGCCCCTCAGACCTTTCCTGGAAATGGGAGGTTAAAAATAACCAGGACGGCATCTGGATAGGTGACGTGAATGCCGGTATGCAAATCCGTTTCTGGGCGGAAAACTATGACCGTCCCCTGAACACCAATTTCTATCAGAACAAACCGCTGTTTATGCCCCCCTCCTGGGATAACAATGGAAAAGGAGGATTCTCGATGCATAAAAAGGGTAAAACTCTTTATGCAAAAGCTTACAGCGGTAAACGTACCATTAAGAAAAATGAGCCTTTGCATTACAATTTTGGGATCTTAATTACGCCGTTTAAGAT
This sequence comes from Bacteroidales bacterium, assembly GCA_030618905.1. Taxonomy (GTDB): domain Bacteria; phylum Bacteroidota; class Bacteroidia; order Bacteroidales; family B18-G4; genus JAUWGC01. The sequence goes on from JAUXCL010000116.1 coordinate 6,520, forward strand.
TATAGATACAAAAAGTCACTTCTCAACCCGTTTTTATCATTCAGCCCAGCCCATAGATTCTGTCAAGGCCTATGGTGCCAATACGATTAATCTCCATCATGCCAATGATATGAACCCTTACATCAATTATCCTTTCCTGGCTGTTGAGAAATTGAAGGCACGGGTTGATGAAGCGCATGATGAAAATATGCGCTTAAAGATCTATTATACAGTTCGTGAGCTGACTGCACATGCGCCTGAAGTGCATGCCATACTGAGCCTGGATGGTGAGATTTTTTCTGTTAGGAAGCCTAGCGAAAGCAAAAGGAACTATGGTACAAACGGTGGATACCCCTGGCTGCAGGAACACCTCGATTCAACATACATGGCAGCCTGGTTCTCCAGCAGAACTGAGTGTCCCGCAATTCTTAATACGGGCGTATCGCGTTGGCACAATTATTACGTCGAAGGACTGAACTGGCTGGTAGACAACGTCGGCATCGATGGTGTATACATTGACGACCTGGCCTTTGACAGGACCACAATGAAGCGGATACGCAGGGTGCTTGACAAACGTCCTGATCCGTTTATTGATCTGCACTCTGCCAATCAATTCAACTACAATGACGGCTTTGTGAACAGTGCTTTCCTTTACCTTGAACACTTTCCCTACCTGGACCGTCTCTGGTTCGGTGAATATTTCAAGTACGAAAATGAGCCCGATTACTGGATGGTCGAAGTGTCGGGCCTACCTTTTGGAGTGATGAGTGAAATGCTTCAGGATGGCGGCAACCCTTACCGTGGAATGATTTATGGCATGACCAACCGCGGACCCAGGCGAAACGATGATCCGCAAGATCCACGTCGGTTGTGGAAAGTATGGGATGATTTTGGCATCACTGA
>JAUXCL010000132.1 GCA_030618905.1 Bacteroidales bacterium
CGCGTTATGACTACTGCGCTGGATGATCCTGAACTACAGGTATTTAAGGATGAAAAAGATATTGAACCCATGCTGAATACTACCTGGGGACAGGGCATTTATTACAATAAAATGTGTCCGGCAGATCCGGGAGGGCCGGGAGGACATTGTGTTACTGGATGTGTTGCGACAGCTCTGGGGCAATTGCTTAATTATTTTCGCTGGCCCATCACCGGGGTAGGTTCTTATTCGTACAGCTGGCCTCCTTATGGTACGCTATCAGCTGACTTTGGGAATACAACCTACAGGTGGGATGAGATGGGTATATACTTATTAAACAGCAACCTGCCTGTAGCCGAAATTATTTCCCATCTGGGTATTTCAGTTGACATGGAATACAGTGCCAACTCTTCCGGAATGACAAACCACAAGGGAGCATATACTTTAAGAACTTATTTTAAATACTCACCGGAAACCCAGTACGTTTTCAGGGATAGTACAAACCTGGATTGGGATAGCCTGTTGGTGACACATCTGGACAAGCACATACCCATGTATTATGCAGGATGGTCAAATCCATGGATCAGTGGACATGCTTTCATTTGTGATGGATACCAGGGAGATCATCATTACCATTTTAATTGGGGATGGGATGGTGCCTATGACGGATATTTCTATACAGATGACCTCTCACCGGGGGGAAGCAACTTTAACAATGCCCAGGAACTGATTATCAATGCTTTCCCGGACACTGTCCAGTATATCTACCCCTATCTCTGCCAGGGGGCAGATACCCTGAGAACTTTTGATGGAACGATTGATGACGGATCCGGACCGGTTTATGATTATGCAAATGATGCGAGCTGCAGCTGGCTGATTGCACCGGATGATTCTGTGAATAATATCAGCATCTCCTTCCTGAAGTTTGAGACGGATGCCAATGATATCCTGACCATCTACGATGGAGAGACAAGCGCAGCCCCTGTTCTGGGCACATACAGTGGTTCTGCCCTGCCTGATGATGTGGTATCCACCGGTGACAAGCTGTTTATAAGCTTTGATTCGGATGCTGCTTCAACAGCGCCCGGCTGGCTATTAACCTATACTTCTGAGATACCCGTTTATTGTTCAGGGCAGGTGACGCTAACAACATATTGGGCTGACACTTTTTCTGACGGCAGCGGCCCAAGGAATTATCATAACGGCTCCCTATGTATCTGGAGGATCCAGCCGGAAGGAGCAGGTACAGTGAGCCTCTTTTTCAGTTCTTTCTCCACAGAACCTGAAAATGATGAAGTAAAGGTCTACGACCTGGTCACCCAGGAATTGCTTGGTGAATATTCAGGTGATATCGGCAGCCCTGGCCTGGTAGCTACCTCCCTGAGCGGACAAATGTTTGTCACCTTCAGTACGAATTCAAGTGTTACAGATGAAGGTTGGGAAGCTTATTATTATGCCGACTGGGTCGGTGTAGAGGAAATTCCATCAAATGCGAACGTCAGAGTCTTCCCCATACCGGTCAGAGAAAAGCTGAATATTTCTTTTGAGCATTTTGATGCCCATAATGTTAAGCTGGATGTGTTATCGGTCAATGCGATGGTGGTTTACAGTGAAGTATATCAATCTATAGGGTATGATCATGTCATCACCATAAATACTGAAGGGATCCCGAATGGAATTTATATTTTACGAATAAGTTCGGGTGAAGAAACACATTACCGGAAAATTGTCATTCAGAAATAGCAAAATCACTTACTTATCTCGTTTTTAGCACGGTCTTTTTCAATGCATTCAAGGATTTTCTTCTTGAATTTCCAGCATGTCATCTGTCGTTTTCCAAGCTGTTGGGATAAGGCATAGGTTGAGATATGAGGATCTTTGCAGACCAGGAAAGCAATTTCAAAAGCGGTTCTCAAAGAGATCTTGCACCCATGAAAAGTGGTATGTGCACTTGCGGATTCCTCATGCTTACAACGTGTACAACGCCTTGAAAAGGCCGTCTTACCAATACAATAATTTGTATTGCCACATTTCTTGCAGGTATAGCCCTGCAGCCATTTCTGGCTGGCCAGGAATTCAAGGCACGCCCTGTCATCTTTAAACTTCGACTGAAATTTATGCCGGTTAAGTTTAGCTATTTGTGCAATCATGGATTTTTTATCACTGCCATTATGACAATGGAACAATATTTGATACAAAAGTACGAAAAAGTGATACTAAAGCGATAAGAATCATATTTTTTTTATAGTTTTGCAGAATCTCATATTAACATATATAAAACATTATGAAGAATTCAATTTTAATATCATCCATTCTCGGTTTTTTCCTTTTCACTGCCTGCACTAACTTAAACGGCACCAATACACAAGAAGGAGCTGAAAACGAGACTGTTATGTCTGAAGGGGGTGATGAAGAGGAAGGCAAGACCATACACCTGACCAGCGCCACTTTTAAAGAGAAAGTGATGGACTACGACAAAAACAAGGATAACTGGGTATATGAAGGCGACAAGCCCTGTATCATAGATTTTTATGCTGACTGGTGTAAGCCCTGTAAGTTGATTGCTCCTATTATGGATGAGCTGGCTGCTGAATATGCAGGTAAGATCTATATCTACAAAATAGATACACAGAAAGAGCGTGAACTGGCTTCTGTTTTCGGCATTCGCAGCATACCTGCAGTACTTTTCGTTCCCATGGAAGGCAAACCACAAATGTCGACCGGTGCATTACCAAAAGAAACATTTAAGCAGGCAATCGATGAATTTCTGTTAAAGGACAATAATGAAGACAATACACAACAATAAAAAAAATAAAGACAAAATAATTATGGAACATTTAACGAAAGAAACATTTCTGAAGAAAGTATTCAATTTTGAGCAAAATAAAGAGTGGAAATTTGAAGGCGAATTACCTTGTCTGATTGATTTCTATGCAGATTGGTGCCAGCCCTGTAAAATGGTGGCGCCTATCCTGGAAGAATTGTCAGAAGAATACAAAGGAAAGATCAATATCTATAAAATTGACACTGAAGCAGAGCAAGAATTATCTGCAGCATTTGGGATCAGAAGCATTCCTTCATTGCTCTTCTGTCCGGCCGATGGCCCACCGCAGATGGCTCAGGGCGCTTTGCCAAAAGATACCATGAAGCAGGTAATAGATGACACATTATTAAGTAAAAAAGTCACTCAGGATTCCTAGAAGATACCCGAATAAAAGAAGCTGTACTGGTGCGGTAATGTTGATGATTACCGCACTTTTTTTATTTTTGCAGATATTCATTATTTCATGACAACAATAGCCCCCCGCATATTTGTATCCACTGCTTACCTGCCACCAATTTCCTACATGTACCATTTGGTTCATGCGAATAAGGTGCTCATTGAAAAAAAAGAAAACTATCAGAAACAAAGCTTCAGGAACCGGTGTGAGATCTATGGGGCAAATGGCATACTAGCCTTATCAATACCTGTTAAGAAAGTGAAAGGTAATCATACCCCTGTCGATGAAGTAATCGTTTCAGCGGACGAGCCCTGGCAGGCAAAGCAATGGAGGGCAATTGAATCAGCCTATAATGCCTCACCTTTTTTTATGCATTACCAGGATGAGCTGGAAGAATTCATCATGGGGGCCTCTGCTTCCCTGTTCGACCTGAATTATAAGCTATTAACAAAGCTCCTGGAATTGATTGGCGTGCAAAAAGAAATACTCTTTACCAGTGATTTTCAGGATGACATACCGGAGTCTGAAGACTTCAGGAATAATTTCTCACCTAAAAATGAAAATGCTGCATATACCTTTGCTCCATACACACAGGTCTTCTCCGGAAAGTTTGGCTTTAAGGCTAATTTAAGCATCATCGACCTCCTGTTCAATGAAGGTCCGGCCACACTGGATTATCTCCGGCATGGTGTTATTTTCAAATAATAAAATTAAAATCACCTGGGATATTCAATCCGGATATGGTATATGGTCATCAGGCGGGTTTTCAGGATCTTCTTGATTTTGCTGATCTCTTTTAAGGTAATGTCAGAGTTGTCAAATTGATTGGTTTCCAGCTGCTTATTGATAATCGATTCAACAAGGCTGTCAATTTTCTCTTCATCATATTCCTTCAGGCTGCGGGAGGCCGCTTCCACCGAATCAGCCATCATTAAAACTGCGGTCTCTTTAGAGAATGGTATTGGGCCTGGATAAGTAAATTCGCTTTCATCGACCTTTTCTTCCGGCTCTTCCCTCATCTTCATGATATAGAAGTATTCAACCTTCCGGGTACCATGATGTGTGCGTATAAAGTCGATAATTTGCTCGGGCAGCTTATGCTTTTTGGCTTTTTCAATTCCGCCAATTACATGATTGATGATAATCCGGGCGCTTTCCTCATAGGTCAGATCATCATGAGAGTTGATGCCTGTTGTCTGATTCTCAATAAAATAAGCTGGCATATCCATTTTCCCGATATCATGGTAAAGTGCACCGGCCCTGACAAGCATGGCACTGCCACCCACTGCATAAATGGCTTCTTCTGCCAGATTGGCAACCTGTAATGAATGCTGGAAGGTGCCGGGTGCTTTGAGTGACAATTCACGAAGCAAAGTATTATTTGTGTTTGCCAGTTCAATCAATGTTACATCTGTTATCAGGCCAAATATCTTCTCGAATACATAGATGAGGAGGTAAGAGAACAATGTGAGGACTGCAGATCCGGCAAAAAGGCCAAAATAAATGGTCTTTACGCCATTCAGGCTGCCTTCCTGGATTAAGTTCAACCCAATATAAATCACTGAATACGTAACGAAGATCCAAATGGCAGTGAGGAAAAACTGAGATCGTCGTTGCAGGTTAACGATGCTTAAGACCGCAACAATTCCGGCAATCATCTGCAGGAAAACAAACTCAAAACTATTGGGCACCATAAACCCAATAATAATAACAGTGATAAGGTTGACAAACATGGCCAGTCTGGTATCGAAAAAGGCCCTGATGATGATAGGAACCAGGCAGATAGGAATGATATAAATATAGTCCGGATTGTAATTTATCACCAGGCTGGCAATAAAAACCATCAGGATGATAATCAGGATGATTAACACCATCTTTTTATTATCTGCATAAATATCTTTCCTGAAAAAGACCAGAAATAATGCAAGTACTCCCATGGTGATCATGGTAAGCATTATTTGTCCAAGTATGATCAGGTAATATTTTCGTGAAGCTCCCAACTGTTGTTCATAGGAATTTTTCAGAGATTGCAGAATGATGTATCTGTCATGGGTAACCAGCTCTCCCCGGCTGATGATCTTTTCTCCGGTTTGTAACATGCCGTGCGTGAGGGATATCCCGGTCAATACTGATTCTTTTTCATTATTGGTCTTAGCAACATCATAGAAAACATTGTAATTCAGCACTTCAAAGATCAGGCTGGCCAGGAAGTTTCTTTCAATATTATTATACTTATCCAGGTTGGTATAAATGAACTCCTTGGCACTTTGCATGTTTAACAGACTCCCTAAAAATGATTCCTGGGCAACATTGTTTCTGATCAGGACGATAGCATCTGTAGCACTCATGCCCTCAAGAACCAGGTCAGGTTTCAAGATCCCCTGATAGAACACCTTTTCCAGCACCTGTCCAACGGCTTCCTTATTTCTAATTTTTATTCTCTCTTTATTAAGCAGCTTCGCATCCTGTTGAAGCCACATCCTTTCAAATTCTTCTTCAAGGTGGATTCTGGCGGTTTCGAGAACATCATCCTGGAAAATAAAATAGGGCTTGATACCTGTCAGCAGTGATTCCTTCTCTTTATCGATCTCTTCAGAGGATTTATTAATCGCAAAATCGTAGGGAGCAAACAAATCTTCATGCAGCCAGGGGGTCCCCTTGAAAAATTCATATTTGAACATGCCCGTTTGCGGAAAGATCACCAACAATAAACCGATGGCCAGTATGAAAAGGAAAGTCTTATAAATATCCTGATAATTGTGTCGAATGAAAGAAAGGAATTTCTTCATGGATTCCGGATTACCTTGCGAAATTAAAAATTTTTACGGCGATATGCATTCTAAAGACATTAATATTCTTCATTTTGTTCAGAATTATTTTTATAATTTCACAGGAAATAAACAATTAGCACCTATTCAACATGACCCATACTGATCAAAATGTTTCTTCTTATGGCTATTGCGCGACGGCCCTGGTCCCTGTTCGGGCAGAGCCATCGCATAAATCCGAAATGACCACACAGCTGCTCTTTGGTGAAACTTATACCATCTATGAAACCATTCCGGGCTGGGCTAAAATTATCAGTGTTTTTGATCATTATGAGGGTTGGATCGATCAAAAACAGGTCCGGGATATGTCTGAAGCTGCATTTATGCAATTCAATAACCTGTATGGCATTGCACATGAAATCTATTTCCCGCTAAATAATAACACAAATTTTGAAGAGTTTTTCATCCCGATAGGAAGCTCCCTTCCCGGCATCACTGCGCAATTGTTCCGGATTGACGATACTGAATATGCCTATAACGGCACTTATCTCGATCCTGGAGTGCAATTGACCGGGGAAGAGATTTGCGGATTGGCTATGAAATTCCTCCATAGCCCTTACCTCTGGGGTGGCCGGACTCATCTCGGCATTGATTGCTCAGGGCTGGCACAGCTCACATACAAGCTCGCCGGATACAGGCTCCCACGGGATTCAAACGTACAGGCCAGGGAAGGTGTGACCATCAATTTCCTTTCGGAAGCCAAGCCTGCCGACTTAATATTTTTTGATAATGAAGAAGGTGATATAGACCATGTAGGCATCTTACTTCCCGAAAACCAGATCATTCATGCTTCTGGCCAGGTGCGCATCGACAGGATCGATCACCAGGGGATCTTCAACC
>JAUXCL010000087.1 GCA_030618905.1 Bacteroidales bacterium
CATTTAAATAAGTGATAGTGCTTTCAGTTAAACATTTTTGATCCTTTTCAACTGCTCAAGAACAGGTGGAAACTCATCAGCAATGATCTCATAAGAATCCATCTGGGTCTGTGTAATTGCTGATGTGGAGCTCCAGTGTGAATATGCCAGGGAGCGCATTCTAACATTGATGCTTGGTAGTGCGGGCCAGTTTTCTTCACGACTGGCTTCGGGCTGCTGACCATTGAATTTCCACAAGATCTCATCCAGTTCCTCTTCAATCTGTGAAGCCTTAAACAGGAGCTCACCAGGCAAGTCCGGTGATTGCTGGATCGCTTGTTTAATGGCCTGGATTTGTTTCATCAAATCGTCAGTAGCATTTTTTGCCCCATACACGGCCCTGGACAAATCGGCCACCTTGTTCTGGAAGGCCACCAACTCCGCCCTGTCTTCTGCCGGCAGGGTGGTGTTTTGCAAGACCACTGCATGCAGTTCCTGAGGTCCGGCAAGGAGCTTAATGCTGTCGCGATAATACTGGGAGATCGTCACGAAATATTTACCCGGCATGGCAAACATCCCATCGCCACCACCCGACAAAGGATTAAATTTGTCATCTCTGACCCTCACAGGCCTGGTGCTTGCATAACGCAGATTCCAGATCATCCTGTTAATGCCTTTGGAAGGCTTTTTGGTAAGTTTCCTGACCACGTTATTGTCTTCATCAAGAATAGTAAAGACCAGGTAAGGTGCAATTTCATCCTCTTCTGCCCGAAGTTCCTTCATCGAAGGAATAGGTATCGGTTTCTTCTCCTTGACAAGCTTTTTCTCTTCACTTTGACGTTCTTGTTTAAGGGTTTTGGGTACATCCTTGATATAATAAGTAATGCTTGCCCCGAAAGGAGGGTTCTTTGATGTAAAATACGTGCCTCCCTGTCCATAATAACCCCTGTTCTGCACATACATCAAGGCGTCTTTTATTGGGAAGACATGCGCGTCTTTCTCCAGGATCTCTTTACTTATGGTACGCAATGGCGTATAATCATCAAGGATATAAAAACCACGTCCAAAAGTGGCAAGAACCAGGTCATTCTCCCTTTCCTGGATAACTATATCTTTCACAGCTATTGTAGGAATACCGGATTTCAGCTGGGTCCATATCTTTCCTCCATCTATACTGAAGAACACGCCAAATTCTGTGCCCACAAACAAGAGGTCCGGGTTCACATGATCCTGTTCTATGGTGTGTACTGAACCTTTTTCAGGAAGGTTCCCGGTAATAGCTGTCCATGTGTCGCCTTTATCAGAACTTTTCATCACATAGGGTTTGAAGTCATCTCGCTTATGGTTATCAAAAGTGGCAAAGACAATGCTCTCATCATAACGGGAAGGGAAGATATCACTGACATAGGTATATTCAGGAATACCCGTGATGGAAGGTATCTTCCTCCAGTTATCTCCGGCATCCTCAGTAACCTGTATCATTCCGTCATCCATTCCAACATACAGGAGATCTTCTTTTACCGGAGATTCGGCAAGCGATACCATTGTTCCAAACAAAGAAGTGGATACATCTTTGACAACGGCATCTACACCCCAATAGCGATCCATGACAGGCCAGGAGTTCCTGTCTTTCTGATGGGTGAGATCCTCACTGATCACCTTCCAGCTATTGCCCCTGTCATCACTCCTGAACAGCTTGTTAGCTCCAATGTACAGACGGGTTTGAGAATGTGGGCTGATGAAGAATGGCGTATTCCAGTTCCATTTATAGGTATCCTCACCCTTTCCGGGTTGCGGTTTGATGCTGAGCCTTTCCCCGCTTTTCTTATCAAAGCGGGAAATATTTCCATATTGGTATGCAGAATATACGATATCAGGATTGTCCGCTTCGATGGCCTGGAAGAACCCGTCTCCACCGAGGGTGACAATCCAGTCATAACTGGAAACACCCTGTGAGGAGAGATTTCTTGAAGGCCCGCCCAGGCTGTTATTATCCTGTGTCCCTCCGTAAACCCAGTAAAAAGGCAAGGTATTATCCACATTTACACGGTAAAATTGTGTTACCGGCAGGTTAGTAACGAATCTATAATTTTTACCTGCATCATAGGACTCATACACTCCACCGTCACCTCCAATCAGGAAATGATCGGTATTGTGTGGATCAATCCATATCGCATGATCGTCAACATGGCGGCCTTTATTGCTCAGTCGTGACCAGGTTTTTCCACCGTCCAGGGTATAGTGCGAAATAGTTTCAACAGAATAGACTTTATCTACATTATCAGGGTCGCAATAGATCTCATTATAATATTGGCCACTGGCATGATGATCGCTCATTTTTTTCCATGATGCACCACGGTTGACAGACCTGAAAAAGCCTCCTGATTTGCCACTGGCTTCGATGATGGCATAGACGACATCAGGGTTAACCGGAGAAATAGCCAATCCTATTCCACCAACATCCCCACCGGGCAATCCTGATTTTAATTTATCCCAATTTTCTCCTCCATCGCTGGTTTTATAAATGGCTGATTCCGGTCCACCGCCAATCTTTGTATGAACATGGCGCCTGCGTTGTTCAGAAGAAGCATAGATCACATCAGGATCCCTTGGATCCATAACCATGTCGTTCACTCCTGTATGTTCACTGATTTCCAATACTTTTTCCCAATTTTTACCACCATCCGTGCTTTTGTATAATCCACGCTCACCGCCCGGTCCCCAGATGGAGCCTTCAGCTGCAACGTAAATGACATCTGAATTTCTCGGGTCTATCAGGATCTTGCCAATTTGACGAGACTCTTTCAATCCCATATTTTTCCACGATTTACCACCATCTTTACTTTTATAAACCCCATCTCCATATCCAATGGCACGCTGGTGGTTGTTTTCTCCAGTGCCAGCCCAAATCACACTTGGATTATTGGGATCCATGGCCAGGCAACCAATCGCATAAGCTCCATACTTGTCAAAAACAGGTTCGAATGTGGTTCCTGAATTCGTAGTTTTCCATATATGTCCGGAGGCCACAGCAACAAAATACTCATTTGGTTTGCATGGATTGACAGCAAAATCAGCAATCCTTCCTGAAGTGAGTGCAGGCCCGATACTTCTCCATTTTAATCCACTGACCTGGCTGGATTTTAAAGTGTCATTTTTACTTTTGGCATCTTTTTTCTTTTTCTGGGCATCAACTTGTAAGCTTGAGCATAACAATGCCATTACAAGAAACCCGCTTAATAATGTTTGGAATCTTTTAGCGTAGAATTTCATGATTTTCGGTTTAGGATATTAATGCTATTATCTATTTCCAGGCCATTCAAATTTAAAAAAATACCCCCATTCATTAAGGTTAAATTCCAATTTAGATTGAATCTTAGTGAAACCCTGCAATAATACTGGCTTTTGTAATAACCTTGACTTTATCTCCGGCTTTTGTTAAATTTGAAAATAATAAAATAAATTTTAAGCAAAGGAGGAATTATGAATGACAGCATTTATAAAGTTATCGAGTTAATCGGCACGAGTGAAGTTTCCTGGGAAGATGCTGCCAGGACTGCCATTGAAAGGGCTTCTAAAACCCTTGATAACCTGCGGATTGCAGAGGTCACAGACATGGACCTGAAACTTGAGGATGGCAAGGTGGTGGCGTACAGGACAAAAATTAAATTATCTTTCAAATTTAGAGGGGTATAAACAACAGACAGGATGCTGAAGCCATGATTTTCATGGTTTCTTTTGGAAAAAGTCATATACAATCAGGCCCTTGGATTTCCCGATGCATTTCCGGAGTTCATCCAATGTGGCTTGTTTGATTCTTTTCACAGATTTGAACTTCCAAAGTAGCTTTTGGGCAGTTTCATAACCTATTCCATTAATATCTGTCAACACAGACTTAATGCTCTTGACATCCCTTTTCTTCCGGTGGTGGGCAATCCCAAACCGGTGAGCTTCATCCCTGAGGTTCTGGATGACTTTCAGCGTTTCGGATTTTTTATCCAGGTACAGGGGGATTTGATCTTTGGGGAAATAAATCTCCTCCAATCTTTTGGCGATGCCAATCAGGGTAATCTTGCCCCGCAGACCAAGCTTCTCAATACTCTTCAGGGCCGCGTTCAACTGTCCTTTCCCACCATCAATGACCACCAGCTGAGGAAGGGGTTTCTCCTCTTTCAGGAGGCGGTGATAACGCCGGAAGATGATCTCTTCCATTGATGCATAATCATCAGGTCCTTCGACAGTCCTGATATTGAAGTGCCGGTACTCTTTTTTATTCGGTTTGGCATTGGTAAACCTCACCATGGCGGCTACAGGATGTGCTCCCTGGATGTTAGAGTTATCGAAGCACTCAATGATCACTGGCTTTTCCTTCAAGCGCAGATCCTTTTGAATTTGTTCGAGGATCCTCCTGGTATGTCGTTCCGGATCTACCAGGGCCTGTCGTTTCATCTTTTCAAGCCGGTAATAATTGGCATTCCTCTCAGAAAGCTCAAGAAGATGTTTTTTACTGCCTCTTTGCGGTACGGTGAACCTGATCTCCTTATATTCGATATTCAACTGAATTGGAACAATAATTTCCCGGGAGTCACTATGAAAGCGTTCACGTAATGCAGTAATGGCATATGACAATAACTGCTCTTCCGGTTCATCAAGTTTCTTTTTCATCTCCACGGTATGGGCCTGTACGATGGCCCCGGAGATCACTTTCATATAATTCACATAAGCAGCCTGTTCATCCGTGACGACAGAAAAGACATCCACATTACTCACAGAGGGGTTCACAACTGTTGATTTGCTCTGGTAATTCTGCAAAAGATCCAGCTTTTCTTTGATCACCTGTGCCTTCTCAAAGCTCAGATCCCCGGCAAAATTCATCATTCTGCTCTTCAATTCAGCGATGACATTGTGGATATTTCCTTTGATAATCTCTGTAATATTTTTGATGGACTGGTCATAATCTCCACGGCTTTGCAGTCCTTCGCAAGGACCCTTGCAATTTCCAATATGGTATTCCAGGCAAACTTTAAATTTCCCTTTTTTAATATTTGCTTCACTCAGGTTGAACTTGCATGTTCTGATTGGATAGAGCTGCCTGATCAGGTCAAGCAATGTATGCATCATCCGCCCCGAAGCATAGGGTCCAAAGTATTGGGATCCATCATGGATTACATTCCGGGTAGAAAAAATCCTTGGGAAGGGTTCATTTTTAATACAGATCCAGGGGTAGGTTTTGTCATCTTTTAGCATGACATTGTATCGGGGCTGGTATTTTTTAATGAGGTTATTTTCCAGCAATAAAGCATCCAGTTCTGAAGCAACAACGATGTGTTCGATATCAACGATTCTCCTGACCAGGAGTTTGATCTTACCACTGGCCGAATGGTCCTTATTGAAATATGATGCAACCCTTTTTCTCAGGTTCTTCGCCTTCCCCACATAAATGACCTTCCCCTCCTTATCAATAAACTGATAAACACCGGGTTTCCCCGGCAGAACCTTTACCATGGCATTTATGCTGTCACCAATCGCTTTTGACATATTTCATCTTAAATCAGGTATCTGGTATCATTTATCGTTTATCATTTATCCCGAAAGGAATCCCATCCCTGCGCCTGAAGCGGGATTTGCTCACCCTTATCAGTAACCAGGTGTACTCCTTCGGATGGGTCGCACATATGGCCAATCACCGTGATCCCCATGATGGCTTTTATTTGTTCGAAATCATTTTGACGGATAGTAAACAAGAGCTCATAGTCCTCGCCCCCATTCAAAGCAGCCGTAGCCGAACTGATATTAAAATCCATCGCGGCTTTCATCACATCCTGGTTAACAGGTAATTTATCCTCATACAGTTTACAGCCCAATTCAGAGTTCTTGCAGATATGCATGATATCTGAAGCAAGCCCATCAGAAATATCTATCATGGCGGTGGGCCGGACATCTATCCCTGCTAATATTTTCAGGATATCCTGCCTTGCTTCCGGTTTAAGCTGCCGTTCAATCACATAATCATAGCCCTGAAGATCAGGTTGCATATCCGGATCGGCCTTGAAGGCCTGCTTTTCCCGTTCCAGGATCATCAGGCCCATATAGGCTCCACCAAGGTCGCCGGAAACACAAACCAGGTCATCTTTTTGAGCCGTATCACGATAAACGACCTTGTCTTTCTCAACTTCTCCCAGCGCAGTAACAGAAATGTACAGGCCACTTAAGCTTGTTGTTGTATCACCACCAACAAGGTCCACATTGTACTTTTCGCAGGCCAGGAGCAAGCCGTTGTAGAGCTCTTCCAGGGCTTCAAGCGAATATCGATTAGATACCGAAATGCTAACTGTTATTTGGGTTGGGACACCATTCATGGCGATGATGTCGGAGAAATTAGCAACTGCCGCCTTATAACCCAGATGCTTTAAGGGGGTGTATGTCATGTCAAAATGCACCCCTTCGATCAACAGGTCTGTTGAAACCAATACAAGTTTATCTTTTATATCGATGACAGCCGCATCATCCCCCACTCCTTTGATGGTACCAGGCCTTTTAATCTTGATATTTTTTGTCAGATGCTCAATCAAGCCAAATTCACCCAATTCCGATAATTCAGTTCTGTTTTCCTTTTTTTCAGCCATGAAAAGATTGATTTTTAATGCGTTTGAGTGCAAAGTTACGGTTTATTTTATTAAATTTGCTTCCTTATTTAAATTTAGTCTAATTAGAAAGTATCGGAAGTATGTCTGATGAAAATAAGATCATAGATGAGGTTACCCAGGGGGAGTATAAGTATGGTTTCTATACTGATATTGAAATGGAAACTGCTCCCAAAGGGCTGAGTGAAGATACCATCAGGTTTATTTCAGAGAAAAAGAATGAACCTGGGTTCGTTCTGGAATACAGGTTAAAAGCATACAGGCACTGGCTGACTATGAAAGAGCCGAAATGGGCGCAGGTACAATACCCCGAAATTGACTTTCAGGATATCATCTACTACGCGGCTCCGAAATCAAAACCCCAATATGACAGCCTGGATGAGGTAGATCCTGAACTACTTGAGACTTTCAGTAAATTGGGGATCTCGCTTGATGAACAAAAGAAACTGGCCGGCGTTGCCGTCGATGCAATAATGGATAGTGTTTCTGTGAAAACAACTTTCAGTGAAACCCTGGAAAAAGAAGGCATCATCTTCTGCTCTTTCAGTGAAGCCCTACAACATCATCCTGAACTGGTAAAAAAATATATGGGCTCTGTGGTTCCCTATACAGACAATTATTACGCTGCACTCAACTCCGCAGTATTTAGCGATGGTTCATTCTGCTATATCCCTGAAGGTGTTCGCTGCCCTGTTGAACTATCCACCTATTTCAGGATTAATGCAGCCAATACCGGGCAGTTTGAACGCACCCTGATCGTTGCCGAGGAAGGTAGTTATGTCAGCTATATGGAGGGTTGTACAGCCCCTCAAAGAGATGAGAATCAATTGCATGCGGCCATTGTTGAAATTGTGGCAATGGACAATGCCGAAGTAAAATATTCAACGGTACAAAACTGGTATCCGGGAAACAAGGATGGTAAAGGGGGCATCTATAATTTCGTCACCAAAAGAGGACTCTGTAAGGGCATCAACTCCAAAATATCGTGGACCCAGGTTGAAACCGGATCTGCCGTTACCTGGAAATACCCCAGTTGTATCTTGCTTGGGGATAACTCAATTGGAGAATTTTACTCTGTGGCGGTGACCAACAATTATCAGCAAGCTGACACAGGTTCTAAAATGATTCATATTGGGAAAAATACCAGGAGCACCATCATCTCTAAAGGTATCTCAGCCGGTAAAAGCAACAATAGTTACCGGGGGCTGGTCCGCATTATGAAAAATGCAATCAATGCAAGGAACTTTTCCCAGTGTGATTCACTACTGCTCGGAGATCAATGTGGTGCCCACACTTTTCCATATATTCAAGCGGAAAATAAATCTGCCATCGTAGAGCATGAAGCCACAACCTCCAAAATATCTGATGACCAGATGTTTTATTGCAATCAGAGAGGTATTGATACAGAGAAGGCTATTGGCTTGATCGTCAATGGATATGCCAAAGAAGTATTAAATAAGCTTCCCATGGAATTTGCTGTGGAAGCACAAAAATTACTGTCCATCAGCCTGGAAGGCAGTGTTGGATAAAACCAATTTAGACAATTATGCTATTGCTGGATATTAGAAATTTACATATTGCCGTTGGAGGCAAAGAAATTATCCGGGGTTTGAACCTGAAGGTGAATTGTGGGGAAACTCATGCCATCATGGGGCCCAATGGAACCGGAAAAAGCACCCTGGCCATGGCCATCGCCGGCAAAGAGGGTTATGAAGTCACCTCCGGAGAGGTAATCTACAAAGACATGAATATCCTGGAGATGGCCCCGGAGAAAAGGGCCCTGGAAGGTATCTTCCTGGGATTTCAGTACCCGGTGGAAATTCCCGGTGTTTCTATAACAAACTTCATGCGTACCGCCATCATTGAGCAAAGAGAATATAAAAGTTTGCCGCCTTTGTCAGCCTCCGACTTCCTGAAAAAAATGGAAGAGAAGAAGCAACTGGTAGAACTCCATACCAAGCTAACCAACCGTTCGGTAAATGAGGGGTTCTCCGGTGGAGAAAAGAAACGAAATGAAATCTTTCAGATGGCGATGCTTGAACCTACATTGTCTATCCTGGATGAAACAGATTCCGGACTGGACATTGATGCCCTTAAAGTCGTAGCCAACGGGGTGAACAAGTTGAGAACAAAGGACAATGCGTTTATCGTGATCACGCATTATCAAAGACTACTGGACTATATCGTACCGGACTTTGTTCATGTGTTATTTAATGGGAAGATCGTCAAGTCAGGTGGAAAAGAACTGGCCATGGAGCTGGAAGAAAAAGGTTATGACTGGATCAAAAATGATGCTTAAGTGTTGAATTGATTTGCCATATTCATACTAAAATGACCGTAGAAACATTACAGAGAAATTTAATTAATGCTTTTGAAAGCAACGAGGGTGCTATCTCCAAATATAGTACTCCCCACATTATTGCCCTGCGTCATAAAGCATTCAACATATTCAAAAACATAG
>JAUXCL010000123.1 GCA_030618905.1 Bacteroidales bacterium
CCTTCTTCTGGGAAACCATATGTGATCAAGTGCAAAAACAACCCTATTTCGTCTATTTCAAAGCTTCAGACAATGGTTTTCCTGTTAGCCTGGTAGATATTAAAACGGTCATGATCACTGTTGTTGCCCCGGCCCCACATGTATTTGAACCTGAGCCCACAGGAAGCAGTATAAAAGTAAGCTGGCGCAAAGAAAATTGTCCAAAAGCAGTAAGTTACAATATTTTCCGGCGCAATGGATTTTACGGGTTTATCCCGGATAATTGCGAAACTGGCGTACCGGGATACACCGGATACAAATTGATTCATACTACCAATAGCATTAATGATACGGTATATGTGGATGATGACAATGGGGCGGGCTTGATCCCGGGAATAGATTACTGTTACATGATCACCAGCATTTTCAACGACGGGGCTGAAAGTTATGCCTCGGAAGAAGTATGCGCAGCGCTGAAAAAAGATGTGCCCATCATCACGAATATCAGCAATGACAGTTCCAATCTTATTCCGGGAATAGCATATATCGCCTGGTCGAAACCAACGGAACTGGATACAGTACAAACCCCGGGGCCCTATCAATATGTAGTGCAAAGGGCTGAAGGACTTAACGGGAATGATTATACTCAGGTTGCCACCTTAAACGGATTGAATGACACGCTGTACATGGATAATTCCATTAACCTGAATGCCGTTTCATTTCCATACAGGTATAAGATTGACCTCGAAAGTAGTTCCTACGGTTATGTAAGTTCTTCACAGCCGGCAACATCAGTCTATCTGGAAATCGCCCCATCAGATGAAATGCTATTGCTAAGCTGGGAATTGAATGTTCCATGGAGCAATGATACCTATGTGATTTTCCGCAAGGAGGAAGGACAATTGGATTATACACAGATAGAAACTACGCAGGAAACAGCCTATAAAGATTCCGGCCTTGTCAATAACAGGGAATACTGTTATTATATCAAAAGTATCGGCAGTTACAATACTTCGGGTTTTGTGCATCCCCTGATCAACTTTTCGCAGCTTAAATGTCAAAAACCTTACGATAACGTAGCTCCGTGCCCGCCTGCCTTAACTGTTGAAACGGTTTGCGACAGGATTGAAAACATCCTGACCTGGACAAATCCCAACAATTATTGTGCTGATGATGTGGACAAGTATTATATCTATTATGCATCAAGTGAGTCAGGTGATTTCATCCTTCTTGACTCAACTATGACAGCAATTGATACAGTGTATACCCATACGAACCTGGCATCTGTCACCGGCTGTTATGCGGTTACAGCAATAGACTCGGTCGGTAATGAAAGTGATTTCAGCAATATTTATTGCGTCGATTTCAATGCCTGTCCGGTTTATGAATTGCCCAATGTCTTCACTCCTAACGGAGATCAGCGCAATGATTATTTCACTCCATACCCTGAGTCTGTTGCTGCTGTTCATAGCATTGATATCAGCATTTTCAACCGCTGGGGAAAGATAGTTTATGTAAGCACTGATCCCATGATCAACTGGGATGGCAAGAATTATAAGAATAATATCGAGTGCAGTGAAGGCACCTATTTCTACATTTGTGATGTTTTCGAGATCACATTAACCGGAATACAGAAGAGGACCTTGCAGGGTTCGATTACGCTTATAAGATAGTTATAGGTTATAAGTTATAGGTTATAAGTTATAGGTTTTGTAAAAAAATCTTTATGCAAAAAAGGTACGTTATTCTTTTTTGGGTATTAACTTGTATAGAAGGTATTATCCATGAAAAGTTATAAAGATCTTGATATATATAAAAAATCATTTTCGTTGGCGGTAATAACGCATCAATTAACACTTTCATTGCCTGCGCATGAAAAATATGAAATTGGTAGCCAGCTACGAAGAGCAAGCCAGAGCATCAAAGATAATATAGTAGAGGGTTATGGCAGAAGAAGATACAAAAATGAGTTTGTAAGATTCCTCATATTCGCCCACGCATCCCTTCTAGAAACAAGATCGCAACTTGAAATGGTTAATGAGCTCTACTCAACACCAAAGAGCATAGAATTAATAATTAAATATGATGAGCTGGGTAAAATGATTAATAGCTTCCAAAACTATGTTCAAAACCAATGGGATACTTCCCATAACAAACCACCAAAAGCCAACAACTTATAACCTATAACCTATAACTTATAACTATTTAAAATTTCATCAGCATCGTAATCAGATCTACAACACGATTTGAATACCCCCACTCATTATCATACCAGTTCAATGTTCTGATGATCCTGTTGCCAAGGACCCTGGTGTATTCTGCATCATAGATTGAAGAATAGGGATTGCCTACGATATCGGAGGATACCAGTTTTTGCTCTGAGTACATCAGCACATTTTTCATGTGCTCTGTCTGGGATGCCCTTTTAACGGCTTCATTGACCTCTTTCACGGTCACATCCTTTTCAACTTCCACTACCAGGTCGACTACAGAGCCATCCGGAACAGGAACCCTGGAGGCCATGCCATCCAGTTTACCCTTTAGTTCAGGAATAACCATTCCAACAGCCCTTGCTGCTCCCGTAGTGGTCGGAATGATATTCTCGGCTGCTGCCCTGCCCCTTCTCCAGTCCTTGTGCGGAACATCAGCAAGCCTTTGATCATTGGTATAAGCATGTGTTGTGGTCATCAGTCCTTCTATGATGCCAAATTCATCATTCAGTACCTTGGCCATTGGGGCAAGGCAATTGGTGGTACAACTGGCATTAGAGATGATGCGATGCTCCGGTTTAAGGGCTTTGTAATTGACACCGATGACCACTGTGCAATCAATCTCATCTTTTGAAGGTACGGTCAGGATTACCCTTTTGGCGCCTGCTTCCAGGTGTGGTTGCAAGCTTTCCCGGGTTCTGAAGATACCCGTAGCTTCTACAATCACGTCAATTTCTAATTCCTTCCAGGGTAATTTTGAAGGGTCAGCAATGGCCAGCATTTTTACTTTTTCATGGGGTGTAATCAGGTAATCACCGTCAATATGTACCTCCTGTCCGAAACGAGTCATGACAGAATCATATTTCAACAAATAGGCCAACACATCATTATCAAATAAATCATTGATTGCAATGACATCAATATCTTCTCTTGCATTCAGGATCCTGAATACCGATCTTCCTATTCTGCCAAATCCGTTAATTGCTACTCTCATTTTGCACCTCCTTTCTCTGCCAATCTGTGATAGGCGATAATTAAATCTTTAATTCTGGCAGCCTGTGCCAGGGCAGTATGATACCAGGTCAATGTTTTTAACATCCTGCCACTTGTTTTCAGGGAGGCCATCTTGTCAAATACAACGGAATGTGTATTTCCAATCACATCAGTGGATACGATAGGATCTTCAACCACTTCAATGATTTGCGGATATTTTTCAGCAGCTGCTTCGACGGCTTTATTCAGGTCCTCAATATCGATATCCTTTTTCTTCAACACAGTGGTTAAATCGAGTAAAGATCCGTTGGGTACCGGCACATTGAGTGCACTCCCCTCGATCCTTCCCTTAAACTCCGGCATGATGTATTGTATCCATTCCGGGCTTGGCGTAATATTCGGTATGATATTTTCGGCAGCTGACCTGCTGCGACGGAAAGTAGTGCTGGCTTTATCACGCAATGGCTGATCTGATGTGTAGGAATGAACTGTAGTAAGCATCGCATAGTCCACACCAAAGGTATCGTTCAGTATCTTCAACATAATGGCCGTGGCATTTGTTGTTGCAGAACCGGCTGAGACCAGGCGGTCAGAAACTTTGATGGTATCGTCATTGACACCCATAACCACAACCCTGTCGATCGGATCTTCCGGCAATGTAGATAAGACCACATGGTTCGCTCCTGCTTTCAGGTGCTTTTTCATGTCATTCTTTGTTTTATAAATTCCCGTTCCATCAATCACGACATCCGCGCCAAAAATGTCCCAGGGCACATCACCGGGCTCCAGTAATTTACTCTGTATCATCCTGGATTTACCATTTGCGGAAACGAGGAAATTATCTTCCAGTTTCACATCGATACCACCTTTTGTTTCCGCTTTAAGCAAATAATGTAGAATTTCGGGGCGTCCTATTTCTGCTATAGCCACAATCTCAATCTCATCATCTGCAAGGCATAACCTGTAAAAGTGGCGGGAAACCTCACCAAATCCCATGAGGCCTATTCTAACTTTACTCATAATATTATGGTTAAATAATCAATATATTCTAAGCCTGAAAATGTAACAAATTTATTAATGATTTGTTTTCAAAATACGACATCTAAAAGTAATATAATATATCGTATTTTTGCACTGCATGGAATATTTAAGGAATTTCTGTATCATTGCCCATATTGATCATGGCAAGAGTACCCTGGCAGATCGCCTGCTGGAATTTACAGATACCATTTCAGGCAGGGATTTGCATGAGCAGGTCCTTGACAACATGGACCTGGAGCGTGAACGTGGCATTACCATTAAGAGTCATGCCATCCAGATGGACTATAACTTTGAAGGCCAGGAATATACCATTAACCTGATCGATACCCCCGGGCATGTTGATTTTTCCTATGAAGTGTCCAGGTCAATCGCCGCCTGTGAAGGGGCCCTGCTGGTTATAGACGCTACACAGGGGGTGCAGGCCCAGACCATTTCCAATCTTTACCTGGCCATTGAGCATGATCTGGAGATTATCCCGGTTTTGAATAAAATGGACCTGGAAAATGCCATGCCGGAGGATGTCAAAGACCAGATCGTTGATCTTTTGGGTTGTGAAAGAGAGGATATCATTGAAGCCAGTGGTAAGACCGGGTATGGGGTGGATCAGATCCTTGAACGGGTCATCAGGCGTATCCCTGCTCCGAAAGGTGACCCTGAAGCGCCATTACAGGCACTGATCTTTGACTCTGTTTTCAATTCCTACCGGGGCATTATTGCCTATTTCAGGATCATGAACGGCAGCATTAGCAAGGGAGATTTTGTTAAGTTCGTATCCACCGAAAAGGAGTACTATGCAGACGAAGTTGGCATCCTTAGGCTCAAGCAGGAACCCAAAGAGACACTTGGTACAGGGGATGTCGGGTATATCATTTCCGGCATCAAATCATCCAGGGAAGTAAAAGTAGGTGACACCATCACCCATGTTAAAAACCCTTGTGACAAGGCGATTGAAGGATTCCAGGATGTCAAACCCATGGTGTTTGCGGGGATTTATCCCATTGACCCTGATGAATATGAAGAGCTCAGGGCCTCGCTTGAGAAGCTCCAACTCAATGATGCCTCACTGACCTTCGAGCCGGAATCATCAGCTGCCCTGGGATTTGGGTTCCGCTGCGGATTTTTAGGACTTTTACATATGGAAATTGTGCAGGAACGTCTGGACAGGGAATTCAACATGAATGTCATTACTACGGTGCCAAATGTTTCTTATAAAGTGGTCACCCATAAAGGGGAAACTGTCGAAGTTCACAATCCATCGGGTTTACCCGATCAAAAGTATATAGACCACATCGAAGAACCTTATATTATTGCCCAGGTCATTTCCAAGTCAAATTATGTGGGATCGGTGATGAACCTCTGCATTGACAAGCGGGGTATTTTAAAGAACCAGGTATACCTCACCAGCGACCGTGTAGAAATTTCCTTTGAGATGCCGCTGGGTGAGATCGTATTTGATTTTTATGATAAGTTAAAAAGCATTTCCAAGGGTTATGCTTCCTTTGACTACCATCAGTCCGGGTACCAGCCGGCCAACCTGGTGAAGCTTGACATCCTGTTGAATGGTGAATCGGTAGATGCACTGTCAACATTGATCCACAGGGATAATGCCTATGATTTTGGAAGAAGGATGTGTGTGAAGCTAAAGGAGTTGATCCCCAGGCAGCAATTCGACATTGCCATACAGGCAGCTATTGGGGCGAAGATCATCGCCAGGGAAACTGTGAAGGCCCTCAGGAAAGATGTGACGGCCAAGTGTTACGGGGGAGATATCACGCGTAAGCGTAAGCTTTTGGAAAAGCAGAAAAAGGGAAAGAAAAAGATGCGCCAGGTAGGTAATGTGGAAGTGCCGCAGCAGGCTTTCCTTGCCGTTTTGAAATTAGATTAGATACAATATTGAACATAAATTCTTGTTATTTAAAGATAATTTCCAAAAACAGGTCCTATGTATAGTTCGCAGAAATCAGTTTCAGCCATCAAAATATTGTCCCTTGCCTTATTGATCCTTTTTGCTTTTGCGTGCAAGAAAGATGATAATAAAGATGAAGATCCTCCTCCCCCGCCCCCACCGGTTCCTTCCGATACGGTTTATTTTAACGATTTCTCTGGTGGAACTGCTCTGGGTTGGATCCCTGTTTATGGCAATTGGCTGGTGGAAAATGGAGTATATAAGGTAACACATGACACGAACATATATGCCATGACCTGTGCGCTGGACACTGTGCTTAGTGATTATATTTTTGAAGTTAAATTGAGAAAGATTTCCGGTGAGATATTTAATGTAGGTATAATATTTAATGGAGATCCGAATCTAATAACCCCTCTTGGAAATTGGGGAAATTCTTATAAACTGGTAATAGGAACTAATCGTTGGTGGAGCTTTGGGAAATTGGTTGAAAATCTATACCATGAAATATTTAAGGAATCAAATAATGCTGATTTAAAACCAGGAATGGGAACCTGGAATGTGATCCGTGTGGTGGTTTCCGGAGGAAAGATCGAGGTTGTCTTCAACGGTGTTTCCCAGGGAACATTCAATGATAATACACATACATCGGGTCATGCCGGAATCAGTATGTTCGACCAATTCTACCTGGGAGAAGGAGAATTTGATTATGTAATGATCTCCAAGATCCCTGATGATTATGAATTCCCAGCCAAAAAGCATACAATTATCCTGGCACCTGTTGATGGGAATGAAGGCGATGCTCCAAATCCTTAATCATGTTCCATAGCGTCATGTTCATATACTACCGGCTATTCTTCCTGTTTTCGCCACTTTTCTAAAAAATCATTTCTTTTACTCTGAATAGCCTATAAATAGGACATTTTATTTTTGATATGGGTGACCCATTTGGCGAAAACAGGAAGATGTGGGATTTGGGGTGTATTTTTGCTTTGAGGACACTTAACAATTGACCAATCTGCA
>JAUXCL010000001.1 GCA_030618905.1 Bacteroidales bacterium
CGTCAATCCATATAATCCTAATCCAGCAATGAAAATGCTCATGATGGTAAATACGAGGGCCACTAAGGCTAAGTTTTCTTCATCCTTGTATAATCTTTTCAGCTCATTTTCTAAAAAGAAATACTCAAATGGCCTGTTGCCGGCAAATTCAACCCACTGTTTTTCCAACACTTCGATTACTTCTTTTTCTGAACCATCGACGATCTTCAGGGCAATATAATTCAGGAACCAGGCAATTGAACCGGGAGCTTCTTTCATGTTGATCACAAAAGGGCCGGATGACCTGTGCAAGGATGTGGCATGAAAGTTATTGATCACACCAATCACCTTTTCGTCTCCTTCCAGTGACCTGAATCTTTTGCCAATGGCAGCTTCGTTGCTTTCCCAACCAAGGTGTTTCACCATGGCTTCATTGATCAGGATACCTTTGATAGGATCTGTCTTATTCAGCTCGTTATAATCCCTGCCTGCAACCAGTTTGATCCCGAAAGTTTTAACAAAGTCGTATTGCACCACCAGGGCCGGATAAAATTGCCATTCATTATCAGGAAATCCATCCGGACGGAATTCATGCGTGTTGTGTCCGGATCCAAATATATCATCCATTGCGCTTACACTTATCACGGAAGTGTGTTTCAACAATTCATCTCTGAAAACTTTATATTTTTTAACAATAGAAGTCCTGCCAACAGGAACTACAATGATATTCTCCTTGTTAAATCCCAGATCAGCTTTCTTGAGGTAATTGATCTGTTTGAAAATGATGAGTGTACAGATGATCAAACCGATAGATATTGTGAATTGAGCGACAACCAGGATCTTTCTCGCCAGGCCACTCCTGTTGTGGGCCCCGATATTGTCTTTCAATGATGCAATGGGACTAACTTTTGACAGGTAAATGGCAGGATATAATCCCGACAATAAACTGATGCCAAGAACCATGGCTACCAGGGCAAGGATATTGGTGGTATGCAATAGTACATCCAGACCTATATCCTTATGGGTGAAACTGTTGAAGAATGGCAATGTGATTTCCACAATGATCAGTCCAATGACCAGTGCAATCAATGTAAGAATGATCGATTCCCCGATGAATTGGACGATTAATTGGGCCCGGTAAGCTCCGACCACTTTTTTCATACCAATTTCTTTGGCCCTGCTGGCATAAGTTGCTGTTGACAGATTAATGAAATTGATAATGGCTATAATAAGTAAAAATATGCCAATACCACCCAGGATATAGATGTAAACAATATTATTATTTGATTCTATTTCATAATCAATAAGCGAATTCAAGTGAATGTCTGTCAGTAGCTGCAGATGAAGAGTGATATTGTCCTTTTCAGCATCATAGAAAAATTTGTTTACAAATTCAGGGAACTTTTCTTCCACCTGCTTCGGTGTTGCATTTTCCTGTAGCACAAAGTAAGTCCAGCATGGATTCCATACCCAGGTTGAGGGCAGTTTGCCACCATATATTTTATACACAGATGTCATGGAAGCAATAAAGTCAAAATGAAAATGTGATTGTGCTGGAATATCCTTTATTACTCCTGTTACCTTGAGAGGGAAACTGGATTCAAACTTAAGGACTTTCCCATAGGGGTCTTCAGCCCCAAAGTATTTTTGAGCAGTTGACTCTGTGATCACCACAGAATAACTTTCATCCAGTGCAGTTTCCGCATTCCCTTTGATGAATTCATAGGTGAATACCTTGAAAAAAGTTGAGTCGGCAAAGAAGAAACCTTTTTCTATAAAACGCTTTTCTTCGTATTCCACCAGGCTCCTGGGAGTTTGGAAGTTGAATATCCTGACGATTTCCTCAATCAGGTCAGGGTATTCACCTTTTAAGGTAAAGGCCACGGGAAAGGGTAAACTTGCTGAATTTTCCCCAACACCTCCGAAATCGGAGATCTCTCCAATCCTGTATATCCGGTCGGCTTTCTCATGATATCGATCATACCGAAGTTCATTGAGGATGTATAGCGAAATGATAATAAAACTGGCAATGCCCAGGGCCAGGCCTGATATGTTAAGTATCGAATGCAGTTTCCTCTTCTGGATATTTCTGAATGCTATTTTAATGTAGTTCCTGAGCATGTTTTATTTCTGATGGTCTTATTTTTCCTCGGGCAATTTGTAATATGTCTTACTTACGATCTTCCAGCCTTCTTCGAACTTATACAATGCCAGGTAATCGGTATAAACATGCTTGCCACCCTTAAAAAACTGTAATTTGACTATTGCTGCCGTTTGGCTGATATCAATCATCGGGTAAGTACAGGTTACTTTTTCTTCTTCTGTTGGCGGATTTGGATCTTTGGCCTTTTTCATTTCGGCGTATTCAATCCAGCTGTATATGGGAAATTTATCCAACATGTTATTCTTCATGCCCAGCAGGTTAAAGCCGGGGTGAAAGCCTGCCCGGGTCAAATCCAGGTCTCCCTTGTTTTGTAAACCGTCGATATAAGCAGTTTGAATAACTTTCTTAATGGCTTCCTTTTCTTTTTCAATATCTTCCTGGCAGATGGCTGTGAAAGCCATGCCAATTACCATAATAAAGAGCACAATTCTTTTCATAAAGCAGTGTGGTTTTGGGGTTTATAATTTAATGGGATTTGTTCGCAAAGAGCGGAGATTTTTTTCGGAACATGAGGGGAATATTATTTTTAGTTGGAGCCCCAATTTCTACCAGCTCCCAATTCTTGTCGTATTCATCGATTTTATGCCTGATGACAGTAACTTTATCTACAGGTGGGCCCTCAATACCCTCCCAATCGATTAATTCTACCCTGTATTGCAGCGTCTTTTTTCTGCCATTGATGCGAACCTCGATTTCAATATTCTGCTCAACCTCAATGTCAGGGATTAATATTACAACTTCTTTCATTTTAATATTTTTTTTTAGACTTTGTTTATTTGAATACCAATTTATCTTTGCTTCCGAAGGAGTCATAAGAAGAAATGATGACCTTTTCTCCGGGCTCCAAACCGGCAGTGATTTCATAATACCGTGTATTATACCTTCCAATATTGATATCTCTCTTAACAGCAAAGGTTTCTGAAGGGTCTACAACGTAAATCCAGTTTCCACCTGTCTCCTGGAAGAAGCCCCCCCGCTTGACGATGATTGCGTCTTTCGGGCTGCTGAATATTAACCTGAGCTGAATAGTCTGTCCACGTTTGATGCTTACAGGGGAATCCCCTATGAATAACAGATCAACCTGAAATGTCCCATTTGTGACATCAGTATATATTTTGTGGATCCTTAAATGATAAGCCTTGTTATTAAAATCAAATTCAGCCTCCTGGTCGCGGTGAACTCTTGAAATATATCGCTCATCTATCTTGGCCCTGAGCTTAAACCCGTCTGCCATATCGATCTGACCCAGATGCTCACCTCCATGTTTGGTTTCTCCTATTTCGGCACTGAATGATGACAGTTTCCCGTCGGCCGGTGCTGTGATGGAAAGGTTTTGCATATTGCGCCTGAGCAGACCCAGGTTATTATGAATACGGCTAATAGATGAGTTGATTTGCCGGAGTTGGCTGAGGGAGTAAATAGAATCCAGGCGCTGCAACTCCAATGCCAGGTTGAGCTGCCTTTTCAGGCTTTTAAACCGCCTTGTCGCATCTTCAAAATCCTTGATAGAAATAACCTCTTCATCATACAGTTGTTGCTTCCTGTCGAAATCCTGCCTGGCTTCATCAATCCTGTATGATAGATCAGCAATCTCCCTTTGCCTGTTGAACTTATTCTGCTCCAACCTGATCTTGGTGTTCTGCAAATTATTGATGGCATCATACATCCTGGTTTCCTGTTCCATGAAGCTCAATTCCATATTGGCATTCATCAATTTCAATATGGGATCACCTTTCTTAAGAATAGCACCATCCTCTACATAAACCTCCTCAACCACCCCGCCCTGAACGGCGTCAATGAAAATGGTTGTTTTGGGAAAAACAACCCCATCTACAGGGATGAACTCCTGGAACTTATCAGCCATTACCTCAGCAATTGTAATCTGCTCCTTGTTGACATACAATTTGCTTCTTTTGTCTCTGAAAAACAACATATACAGGAGTAAAACGACAAAAAGACCAATAACAGTCAATGTAAGAATACGCCTGGTCGTCCACCTCTTTTTTTCAATTATCCTATCCATCTGATTCTTTTTGGTTTGATTATCTCTAAACTAATTTTGTGCCATTAATTATTTGTGGCTGATAGCCAATGCGGTAAAGCCTTGTTTGAAACCTGTACCCTGAGCCATTTGTTCAATATCGAGCATAAGTTTGTACAATTACGAACAGAATCCTTAACTTTACGGATTCATCCGTCAATTAAGTTGTTGAATATTGAAAATGAAAGTCATATGGACAAGGTAGATGCTAAGCTTTTAATTGTTGATGACGATAAAGATGTATTGCTGGCAGCAAAATTATTTCTCAAGCAACACATAAAGATAGTACATACTGAGGAAAAGCCTGAAAATATTCCGGATTTGATCAGAAACGAAAAATACGACTTGATCTTACTGGATATGAACTTTTCCAGGGATGCTACCAGTGGTAAAGAAGGGTTCCATTGGCTTAATAAGATCCTCGAGATCAACCCTGCCACAGTTGTGATCCTGATTACGGGCTATGGCGATATTGAATTGGCGGTACAGGGCATCAAAGAAGGTGCCACTAATTTTCTCCTGAAGCCATGGGAGAATAAAAAGTTGCTGGCCACGATAACCACCTCCCTGCAACTGAAAAGGTCGAAAGTGGAATTGAGTGATTTAAAGTCCAAACAGCAGCATCAAACAAAAGATGGGGGAACAGACACCCGTGTATTGATAGGCCAGTCACTGGCCATGGAAAAGGTCATGGGAACAGTTGAAAAAGTAGCTGTTACGGAAGCTAATGTATTGATCCTGGGAGAAAATGGTACAGGAAAGGAATTGATTGCCTGCGCCATTCATGATGCTTCGAAGCGGCAGGATGAGGTTTTTGTCAGTGTCGACCTCGGTGCCATCACGGAAACATTGTTTGAAAGCGAGCTCTTTGGCTTTAAGAAAGGTGCTTTCACCGATGCCAAAGAAGACCGTGCCGGAAGGTTTGAAGCCTCCAATAAAGGAACTATTTTTCTTGATGAAATCGGGAACCTCTCCCTGGGCCTGCAAGCCAAATTGCTCAGCGTCCTTCAGAACCGTACCGTCGTGCGCCTTGGAACCAATAAACCAATACCCATAGATGTACGCTTGATCTGTGCAACCAATATGCCTTTATACCAGATGGTGAACGAAAACAAGTTCCGCCAGGACCTGCTGTACAGAATCAATACTGTTGAAGTTATTATTCCACCGCTCAGGGAACGGATCGAAGACCTGCCATTGCTGGTGGATCATTTCCTCAATATTTATTGCCAGAAATACAAGATGCCTGTTAAACGCGTAAATACATCTACATTCAGGAGGCTGGAAAAGCATACCTGGCCCGGTAATATCAGGGAGTTGCAACATGCCGTGGAACGCGCAGTGATCATGAGTGAATCAAATATTCTTGAACCGGATGACTTTTTCCTTTCAAAAGTTGAAGGCGATCGCCCGGATGCCGTGCACACATCCAATATGAATCTTGAAGAAACGGAAAAAATGCTGATCCGGAAGGTGATAGATAAGCATGGTGGAAATATTAGCAAGGCTGCTAAAGAACTGGGCCTGACCAGGGCATCATTATACAGAAGAATTGAAAAGTATGGTCTTTAAACGATTTCGTTTTCAAGTCATCCTCAGAATTGTGCTGCTGACAGGTACCATCATTGCCTTGCTTTATGTTTATGACAAAACATCCTATAACATCAGCCTGTTCATCCTGTTGGCCATTGCCTTGCTGCAGGTTGTCCTGCTGATCAGGTATGTGGAGAAGACCAACACCAAACTTAACCAATTCCTGCAAAGTATCAAGCATTCCGATTTTTCAATTTCCTTTTCAGATGCAGGGCTGGGTAAAAGCTTTGAAGGACTGACCAGGTCATTCACCGAAGTCATCGAAGAATTTAAAAAGAACAGGGCGGAAAAAGAAGAACATTTCAATTACCTGCAAACGATCATTCAGCATGTAACCATTGGAATTATTGCCTTCCGTAAGGATGGGAAAGTGGATATTTTCAATAATGCCATCAAAAAACAACTTAAGATCAAGAACCTGAGAAATATCCGGGAACTTTCTGTACTCAAGGAGGATCTTCCAAAGGTATTGCTTAACCTGAGGGCAGGCGATCGCACATTGTATAAGCTGTTCATTGAGGATGAGTTATTGCATTTATCCATTTATACAACAGAGTTTCGGATGCGGGGCGAGGATTATACCCTCATATCACTGCAGGATATTAGTACTGAGCTTGATGAAAAGGAAATAGAATCCTGGCAGAAGCTGATCCGCGTGTTGACGCATGAAATCACAAATTCCATTACTCCAATATCATCCCTGGCATCAACAGTAAAAGATATGATTATTGATGAGGATGATGGGATCGTGAAAATGAGCGATATCTCGGATGAAGATGTTGATAGTATTCGAGGGGCTATAGCAACGATACAAAGCAGAAGTCAGGGATTGTTGAATTTTGTGGAGATATACAGAAACCTGACGCGAATCCCCAAGCCTAACTTTCGCTACTTCCCGGTTAAAGAGGTTTTTGATCGTTCCAGGCAGTTGTTGAAACCGAAAATGGATGAATTGGGCATTGAGTGCAATAGCCGGGTCTTTCCACCGGATTTGATGATCACTGCCGATCCGGATCTTATTGACCAGATGGTGATCAACCTGATGCTAAATGCTATTGATGCCGTTCGGGAAACAGACAATCCTGAGATTTCAGTACTGGCTACCATTAATAATAACAACAGGATCGTTTTTGATTTCAAAGATAATGGTTGTGGCATCAAACCGGATATCCTGGACAAGATCTTCATGCCATTCTTTACTTCCAAGAGGAATGGCTCCGGTATCGGACTAAGCCTTTCCAGACAGATTATGCATTTGCACAAAGGATCAATTTCCGTTAAATCTAAACCCTCTGAAGGGACTGTGTTTACATTAACTTTTTAACTATGTCGGGTGGATTTAATAAGACACTACAGTTTATAGTGCTAATTGTTATCTCAGTTGCCTGCCAGGAAACAGGTAAGCCTTCTTCTCAGAAAGAAACTGAAGCGGCGAAGCAAAAAGAAATAGTAATTCCCGGCTTCAATGCTGATTCTGCATACCTGTTTGTTGAGAAGCAGCTGAGTTTCGGTCCGAGGGTCCCAAATACCAAAGCGCATTCCGCCTGTGCTGCTTACCTTGAAAAGACCTTAAATCGCTTCCATGCTGAAGTTATAGTACAGGATTTCAAAACCCGTGCATATAACGGCAAAGTGCTGAACGCCAAGAATATCATTGCGTCTTTTGAGCCGGAAAAGAAAAGTCGTGTGATATTATGTGCCCATTGGGATTCCAGGCCGTATGCTGACCAGGACCCGGATGCTGACAATCACAGAAAACCCATCCTTGGGGCTAATGATGGAGCCAGCGGAGTTGGTGTGTTGCTGGAGATTGCCAGGCAATTGAAAAACTACAAGCCAAGGGTGGGCATTGATATCATCCTGTTCGACGCTGAAGATTATGGGCCTCCAACAGATACCCAGCAGCAGGATGAAACAGACTATTGGGGGCTGGGATCACAATACTGGGCGAGAAATACTCACCGCATAAATTACCGTGCTAACTATGCCATTCTTCTGGATATGGTTGGAGTTCCCAATCCAAGCTTTTTAATGGAAGGCTTCTCCATGCACTTTGCCCCTGATAAGGTGAAAAAAGTATGGGATGTGGCTGAAGAAATAGGGTATGGGGATTACTTCCTGAGAGAAATTGGGGGATACATCACCGATGACCATTATTATATTAACCAGTATCGTAAAATTCCTGCCATTAACATCATTCATCTTGACCCGGAATCTGTTAATGGAAGCTTTTTCCAACACTGGCATACCCTTGGGGATGACCTGGGATCAATTGACAGAGAATCCTTACTTATCGTAGGGAATACGGTGTTGGCCGTGATTTTCAGGGAATAACCCAATAGCCCCTTTATAAGAGCTTATTGGCCAGGTTGGCCAGCTCAGACCTTTCCCCTTTTTCTAACCTGATGTGTGCATAGATCTCATGGTGCTTGATCTTATCGATCAAATAAGATAGCCCATTACTTTGCGCATCCAGGTAAGGTGTATCGATCTGGTAAATGTCGCCGGTAAAAATAAATTTGGTGTTTTCACCTGCCCTTGTGATGATGGTTTTTACTTCATGTGGCGACAGGTTCTGGGCTTCATCTACAATAAAACAAACGTTGGATATGCTCCTTCCACGAATATAAGCCAGCGGAGTAATGACCAGTTTTTCGCTATCAACAGCATCTGTAATACGCTTGAATTCTTTGTCCTTTTCACCATACTGGTCCTGGATAAACTTCAGATTGTCCCACAGTGGTTCCATGTATGGATTTAACTTGGATTTGATGTCTCCCGGCAGATACCCAATATCTTTATTACTCAAAGGGACAATTGGCCTTGCCAGGTAAATCTGTTTGAAGTTTCTCTTTTGATCCAGGGCTCCTGCCATGGCCAGCAGGGTCTTTCCGGTACCGGCAACACCTTGCAAGGTTACCAGCTTAACTTTGGGGTTCATGATGGCGTGCAAGGCAAATACCTGCTCTGCATTCCTTGGCATGATCCTGTAGGCCGGCATCTTTTCAACCCTTTCAATCCTTTCGAGCAGGGGATTGTAGTAAGCCAATGCTGAAGATTTGCCATTTCGAATGATGAAATAATGGTTCGGTATGGGATCTTTAAGGCCAATATCTTCCAATAAACAGAATCCATTGCTATAAAGGGCATCAATGATCTCTTTATCAACACCTTCGATAAGCGACTTCCCTGTGTACAAGAATTCCACATCCTTGATCTTGCCAGTCTCAAAGTCCTCTGCAGGGAGATCAAGCGATTTGGCTTTCAATCGAAGATTAATGTCTTTGGTAACCAGTGTGACTTTCTTTTCAGGGTGTTGCTGGCCCATGATCAGTGCCGCGTTCAGAATGCGGTGATCGGGCTTATCTTCTCCAAAAACATTGATCGCATCCGGTTCAGAATGCTCATTCATGATGACCTTGAAAAAGCCGCTATTGGGCCTGTCGATCGGGATCCAGTTTTGTAAAGTGGAGTTAGCAGATAAGCGGTCCATGATCCGTATGAATTCCCTCGCTTCAAAATTCTTGGTGTCATTCCCTTTCTTGAAATTATCCAGCTCTTCCAAAACGGTAATTGGAATTACCACATCATGTTCTTCGAAACTATAAATGGAATTATGGTTATACAGGATGACAGAGGTGTCGAGTACGAAGATCTTGTTTTGTTTTTTTCTTCGGGGCATTAAATCAACTTTTTAGCAGTGAATACAGACTTTTTGATCGTTCGGTATAAAAAGAACAGGGTATAAAATTATCGAATAAAAAAGTGAAAAATTGTGTACATGTTGAATTCTTTTAAACAACAGAATGTGAAAAAAATTGTGACGCGTGACGTGTGACGCGTGACAAGGGTAATTAGTTATCTTTGCTAAACATTAACAGATTGCTGATGCCAGAAAAGAAAACACTGTTCCTGCTCGATGCTATGGCTTTGATATACAGGGCTTATTTCGCTTTAAACAAGAATCCCAGGATCAATTCCAGGGGAATGAATACATCTGCAGTTTTAGGCTTTGCCAATACCTTGTTTGATATACTGAAAAATGAAAAACCCAGCCATATAGGTGTTGCTTTCGATACACATGCTCCCACTATAAGAGTGAAAGAATATGTTGAATATAAAGCCAACAGGCAGGAGATGCCAGAAGATATTGGCTTATCATTACCATACATTATTAAGCTTCTTGAGGCATTTAAGATCCCTGTCCTGTCAATGGATGGTTATGAAGCGGATGATGTGATTGGTACACTGGCCAAAAAAGCTGAACAGGAAAACTTCAGGGTTTATATGATGACTCCTGATAAGGACTTTGGCCAGTTGGTTTCGGATAATATCCTGATGTATAAACCTGCCCGTATGGGCAACAAACCTGAGATCCTGGGGGTAAAGGAGATCTGCCAAAAATACAATATACATCAACCCACTCAGTTGATCGACATTCTCGGATTATGGGGCGATGCCTCGGACAATATTCCTGGTGTACCTGGTGTTGGTGAGAAAACAGCCAGGAAATTGATCCACGAATATGGATCCCTGGAAAAGGTCTTGCTGTCGACAGAGGATTTTAAAGGGAGGTTAAAGGAAAACCTTGAACAGTACGCGGAACAAGCGGTCCTTTCCAAGCAGCTTGCAACCATTATACTTGATGTCCCTGTTGATTTTCAGGCAGAGGCATTGACAGTTTCAGAACCGGATCGAAAAGCCCTTAAAGCCTTATTCGATGAACTGGAATTCCGTGATTTTGCAAAGCGTGTGTTCAGTGAATCCAATATTGGAAAAAAACAAACTGTTGAACAAATGCCTGTCGACCTGTTCTCACAGTTTGATGAGCCCGGCTCAGCACCCGACAGGCTGACAGTCAAAAATGTTGAACACAGATACTACCTTGTCGATACGGCCGAAAAAAGGAAAGAGCTGATCACAATGCTTACAAAGCAAGATGCTTTCTGCTTTGACACTGAAAGTACCGGCCTGGACCCTAACCAGGCGGAATTGATCGGTATTGCTTTTTGCCACAAAGTCCATGAGGCCCATTATGTTTCACTGCCGGGAAATCGTAATGAAGCCATTGCGGTCCTGAAGGAGTTCAAGGACTTGTTCAGCAATATGAAAATTGAAAAGATTGGTCAAAATCTCAAATATGATATTTCCCTTCTGAAATGGTATCACATTGAAGTTGAAGGCAAGCTTTTTGATACCATGCTGGCGCATTATCTTATTGAACCTGACCTTAGGCACAATATGGATTTCCTGGCAGAGACATACCTGAATTACACTCCCATCCCAATAGAAACCCTGATTGGCAAAAAAGGCAGGAACCAGCGAAGCATGAGATCTGTTGAGATTAATACACTGGTGGAATATTCTTGTGAAGATGCGGACATCACCCTGCAGTTAAAACAGGCTTTCCAACCCTTGCTCAAGGAAACAAATACGATCAAACTTTTCGAAATGATCGAAATCCCGCTTGTCAAAGTGCTTGCCGCAATGGAAGCTGAGGGTGTGAGATTGGATATCAAAGCCTTGAATGATTATTCGCTTGAACTAAATGTTGAAATCTCCAGGCTTGTACAGAAGATATATATACATGCAGGGTTTGAATTTAACATTGCATCACCAAAGCAACTTGGAGAGGTTTTGTTCGACCACATGAAGATTATGGACAAACCAAAGCTAACCAAAACCAAACAATATGCCACAGGTGAAGATGTGTTGACCAGGTTGATCAATAAGCATAATGTCATTCAGAATATTCTTGATTATCGCTCATTGACAAAGTTGAAGTCAACTTATGTGGATGTTTTACCGCAGCTGATTAATCCCAATGATGGCAGAATTCACACCACATATAACCAGGCTGTGGCAGCTACCGGTCGCCTGAGTTCGAATAATCCCAATCTGCAAAATATTCCGATCCGCACGGAGAAAGGCAGGGAGATCAGGAAAGCTTTTGTGCCCAGGGAACAAAATTTTATCCTGATGGCAGCGGATTATTCTCAAATTGAATTGCGAATCATTGCTGAGCTGAGCCAGGATGAAGCCATGCTGGAAACCTTCACTAATGGACAGGATATTCATACGGCTACAGCTTCGAGAGTATACGGTGTGTCATTGAATGCCGTGACGGGTGACATGCGCAGAACTGCCAAAATGGTCAATTTTGGGATTGTCTATGGTATTTCAGCCTATGGTTTATCAGAGCGCTTGAATATACCAAGAAGGGAAGCAGCTGATATCATCAGGCAATATTTTGAAAAATATCCCGGCGTGAAAGCTTACATGGATAAAACCATACAATTTGCCAGGGAAAACGGGTTTGTCGAAACCATCATGGGCAGGCGGCGATACCTGAGGGATATTAACTCAGGCAATGCCACGGTGCGCGGTTTTGCAGAGCGCAACGCCATCAATGCCCCGATCCAGGGTTCGTCAGCAGATATGATTAAAATTGCCATGATCGGAATAGACCAGGTTCTCAAAGGGAATAAGATGAAATCAAAGATGATCCTTCAGGTACATGATGAACTTGTGTTTGATGCCCATAATTCTGAATTGGATATGCTTAAAGGATTCGTTGAAGATAAGATGAAACATGCCATCCCAATGAGTGTCCCTATAGAAATTGAAATCAATACCGGGAGAAATTGGCTCGCGGCACATTAAGTCCATTCATCCTTGCCAAAAAATTGACATGGTGACAAATTTTTATTAAAAAATTGTTGAAAAAAAACTCATTGTGTGAATAGCCCCATTGCTTTCAGTAGATTATAAATTTTCAACGTTTTTTTGTTAATAAAATTTTGATAGCATACCTACTTATTGCTGTATCTTCGTGCTATATTACCTTGTACGATCCTGGTTTTGCAAGCACCTGAAATACACCAACTTATAAATTAAAGACCAAAATATTAGTGGCACATGGAGAATGACCTTTTTATAAATGTTGAAAGGGAAAAAGACCTGAAGAAAGAGGAGAACATTTATGAGCAAGTCTTGGAGCAAAGGACAAGGCCTGATATTCATAAACAAGCCATCAAAGAGACCCCAAAAGAACCTGTTGAGCAAGCGGCTGAAATGAAGAGTGCCAAACCACAACCCATACCTTATGATGAGGTAATGGAAAAGGCAATTGCCTATTTTAATGGTGATACTTTAGCAGCAAATGTTTGGTCTAATAAATATGGATTAAAAGATAGCCAGGGTAATTTGTATGAGCGTACGCCGGATGACATGCACCGCAGGCTTGCCAGGGAAATTGCAAGGATTGAAAAGAAATACCCAAATCCCCTGAGTGAGGAGAAACTCTTTAACCTGTTTAAACATTTCAAATTCATTATTCCGCAGGGCAGTCCAATGGCCGGAATCGGAAATAATTTCCAGGTCAGCTCCCTGTCTAATTGTTTTGTCATTGGATTGGATAAAAATGCCGACTCTTATGGTGGCATCCTTCGCATTGATCAGGAGCAGGTACAATTGATGAAACGAAGGGGAGGAGTTGGGCATGACCTTACACATATTCGCCCAACAGGAAGCCCTGTCAACAACACGGCACTGACCTCTACCGGTATCATCCCTTTCATGGAACGTTACTCCAACTCCACACGTGAAGTTGCCCAGGATGGCAGACGCGGTGCATTAATGATGTCTATTTCTGTCAAGCACCCTGACGCAGAACGCTTCATAGATGCCAAGATGAAACATGGCAAAGTAACCAGTGCAAATGTCTCCGTA
Source organism: Bacteroidales bacterium (assembly GCA_030618905.1). Lineage (GTDB taxonomy): Bacteria > Bacteroidota > Bacteroidia > Bacteroidales > B18-G4 > JAUWGC01. Next base: position 13,509 of record JAUXCL010000001.1, read on the forward strand.
AAGATCGATGATGAGTTTATGAAAAGTGTCGTCAATAACACAGAATACACTCAGCAATTCCCGATTGAAAGCACCGAGCCCGTTGTCACACAAAAGATCAACGCCAAAAAGCTCTGGAATAAGATTATCCATAATGCCTGGAAATCAGCTGAACCGGGCATATTATTCTGGGATACGATCATACGTGAGTCTATACCGGATTGTTATGCTGATCTTGGATACCAAACAGTATCGACTAACCCTTGCGGTGAAATTCCCCTATGTCCTTACGACAGCTGTCGTTTGCTTGCCATCAATCTTTATGGTTACGTTGATAATCCTTTTACTAAGAAGGCCAGTTTCAATTCGGCGTTGTTTACAGAACATGCCCAGTATGCGCAACGCATCATGGATGACATCATTGACCTGGAAACAGAAAAGATTGATGCTATCCTGGATAAGATTGGTGAAGATCCGGAAGACCAGGAAACCAAGGCCATCGAAAGGAAGATGTGGGAGAAGATCAGGAACAAGACCTTAGATGGCAGAAGGACCGGTATTGGTATAACCGCCGAAGGCGACATGCTTGCAGCCCTGGGATGCCGTTACGGTTCGGAAGATGCCATCAATTTTTCAGCTGAAGTGCACAAGCTTCTCGCAATTGAGGTATACAGGTCATCTGTCGAAACGGCGAAAGAAAGAGGTGCATTCCCGATTTTTGATGCCGAAAGAGAAAAAAACAATCCATTTATCCTGCGGATAAAAGAAGCAGCACCCGATGTCTATGAAGAAATGTTGAAGCACGGCAGACGGAATATCGCCATGCTGACCATTGCACCAACAGGAAGTGTCAGCATTTGCTCTCAGACTACATCTGGTATTGAGCCTGCATTCCTGATTGCTTACAAGCGACGCCGTAAAGTAAATCCCAATGATAAAAACGTCAATGTTACTTTCGTTGACGATATTGGAGATGCCTGGGAAGAATACAATGTACTGCATGCTAAATTCGAAACCTGGCTGAAAGCCAATGGTCATGATGTGGAAGAAGTGAAGAACTTCGATGAAAAGAATTTAAAGAAACTGATCAAAGAATCACCCTATCACAAAGCAACATCCAAGGATATTGATTGGGTCAGTAAGGTACGCATGCAAGGTGCAATACAGAAATGGATCGACCATTCTATCAGCGTTACCGTGAATGTTCCTCATGATATCAGCGAAAACCTGGTCAGTAAAATTTACCAGACAGCCTGGGAGAGCGGATGCAAAGGGATGACCATTTATCGCGAGGGATCAAGATCAGGCGTTCTGGTCAGTGCCAAAAAAGAGAAAAGACCAGAGGACTTTGAATTCAAAGAGCATAATGCACCTCCCCGCCCCCTCAAATTAAAATCCGAGATCGTAAGATTCCAGAACGACCATGAGAAATGGGTAGCTGTGATTGGATTGATGAATGACAAACCCTATGAAGTATTCACCGGTAAAGCGGAAGGGTTTTTTGTTCCCAATTGGGTGAACAAGGGATGGGTGATCAAGACCAAGTCGGATAGTGGCAAGAGCCGCTATGATTTCCAGTTCCTGGATAAAGAAGGCTATAAGATCACCATGGAAGGCTTATCCAGGCAATTCAATAAGGAGTTCTGGAATTATGCAAAGCTGATCTCCGGTATTCTGCGTCATGGTATGCCACTGCCTTTTGTTGTCGACTTAATCAACAGCCTTGTGCTGGGAAGCGAGACCATTAACACATGGAAGGTTGGTGTCATCAGAACCCTTAAAAAATATATCCCGGATGGCACCAAAGTTCAAAAAGAAGCTTGTCCGGAATGCGAAGAATCAGGTGGCCTGGTTTATAAGGAAGGATGCCTCACTTGTACCCGTTGTGGTTATTCCAAATGTGGCTAAAATGCTGAAACCCCAAATATCTTATTGAAGGATAAACTTAACAGGAAGGTTGTACTGGACCCTTACCGGTTTGCCTCTTTGCTTTCCGGCTTTCCATTTAGGCATGTTTTTTACAACCCGGACAGCTTCTTCATCACATCCGCCGCCGATTCCTCTGAGCACCCTGACTTTGGATACTGATCCGTTTTTTTCAACGACAAAGGTAACGTAGACAGTTCCCTGAATGCCACTTTCTTTGGCCATAACGGGATATTTAATGTTCTCTCCAAGGTATTTATACAAAGCCGCTAATCCACCTGGCGGTACGGGCATAGATTCCACGACCATGAAGATTTGTGCCTCCTCATATTCCTCTTCTTCAACATCAATAGGTATATATTCTTCAATCTCCGTAGTTTCATCAGCCTCAATATCAATCTCAAGGTCTTGTTCCACTTCAACATCATCTTCTACTATATTGATCTGAACAACCTTCTTCGGTGGGGGTGGTGGAGGGGGTTTTACTTTTTGCTCAGTGATGGGAATGATATCTTCATCTATATCTACTGCTAAACGATCACCAAAACCTTCGACTGTCTTTTCGTAGGATTTCCATTCAAATGCCAACAGTACTGCGGCCAGGGCAATGATCAGGCCGATTTGCGTGAAAATAACCTTTTTGTTTTCAAGGTCTGCCTTAGGTGTTTTCTTGGTATCCATGATGTTATTATTTTTTCCCCTTTGCAGTCTAACGATGTTGTTATGAAGCTGCTAAGGTATCAATTAATTGTTAAAGAATCCAATATTTTTATTTAATTTTCTGCCAAGTACATAGTACGCAATCCATCCCAGTATACAGCCTGCAATATTTGCAATCAAATCATAAATGTTGGCATTTCTTCCAATGAACACATAATATTGCATGAGCTCTGTAAAAGCACCAAAAATTATGCCAAACAACAAGGCATAGAGGACATAATAAGAGCGAAGACGAGGGAATTGATATTGCTTATGAAAGCCCCTTAAAAGCAAGAATTGCAGTATTCCGAACAGGATCAGGTGAATGATCTTATCAGGTCCCAGCCACGCCCAGAAATCACTTACTTTGGGAAAATAATTACCAGGAAACCCCATCAGCACAAGAATGATGATCAACCACAGTATTACGGGCCAGTTGTACTTGAAAAACATGTGAAAGCTTAAGCTTCGATGATTTCTTTATAGCTGTCGGCATCAAGAAGGTCTTCGATCTGGCCGGGATCGCTGATCTTAACTATTACGATCCAGCCTTCCCCATAGGGGTCCTTATTTACAATTTCAGGATTTGACTCAAGGACTTCATTAAATTCAATGACTTCGCCGGAAAGAGGCATGAACAAGTCTGATACAGTTTTAACAGCTTCAATGGTACCAAAAGGTTCTTCAATTTCAAGGGTTTCTCCAACGGTTTCCACTTCAATAAATACAATGTCTCCCAATTCTTTCTGGGCAAATTCTGTGATCCCAATGGTTGCTGTGTTACCCTCAATCTTCACCCATTCGTGTTCTTTGGTGTACTTTAAGCTATCCGGTATATTCATGATGGTTTGATTATTTATTTGATCTCAAAATTATACTTTTTTTCAACAATTTATCATTAAGAAAAAAGAAATTAAAGGGCCTGATCAATATTCCAATTTATTGTGCCAGAGAGAATCTTAAACTGATGCCTCCATTTGTAGTTGATGTTCGATATTGACTTGAGACAAAGGGGCTATTGATGATCTTATCAAAGAAGAAACGGAACATTAACTTATCACTTAAAGCATAATCAGCTGAGGTGTTAATAGAAATAACCCTTTGTCCTGCCGAAACCTGGCTCAGGTTCTCATCAATCCTGCGTAGCACAGTCTTATTTTCTCGTACGGAAATGTCTAGTTTGAGGTTCAGGTCACTCTGCATTCGTTTTTTTCTGCCGCCTCCACCAAGCGCTTTAATGCTAAATGACAAATCCTTGATGCGATAGCCAATACCAACAACGATCTCATTAGTTCTGATGTCAGTTACCTGGTTATTGGCATAACTCATTGTCAGGTTCCTGGATTTCTTCCATTCAAACCTGGTAGAGAGGCTGTTCTGGAAGGTCATGTCGATAGAAAATAAGGGAGCAAATTGCTCAGCAATGGTAATTTGCCCCATATCATACCTGGGCACAAAGACATTAGAGAAATCCATAACTCTTGAGGCATTGCCATCAATCTCCTGGTAATTGGGACTGGAGACAAACCGGGTTATGGCATAAACTGATCTGTAACCATGGCCCAGAGTGATCTTTTGAAATACGTTCTTGACACCTTTGATATTGGTCAAACCATTATAGGTAATGCGCCAGTTGGGTAATGGGAAAGATGGGAATATGGCTGAGTTAATCTGATCAGGGTTCTTGCCCTGGTAAGCCGCCCGGAATGAGTACATTAACACTTCTTGCTGTGTTGGTCCATAGCCATACGCATAGTACGCATTTGTGATGGAATCATAAACCAATGGTTGATTACTGCTGTTTGGGTTTTGTTCTCCAAGATATGCTGATACTTCCTGCCTGTAAGCCAGTAGGTTGTCAAATGCTTCAGAAGAATTGTTATCGCCTGCTTTTTCAAAAGCAGTACCTATAGAAATGTATGAAATACTGAAATTACCACCCGCCTGTGGTGAGAAGATCTGGAATTCTCCGAGTGAGTCTGCCCTGAAAAACTCTTGTAAATTATTGGCATAGGAGCGATCACCTGAAAATTCAATCTTGAAATCTGGAAATGGCTCAAAGGTGAGCTTATAGTTAAGCAAATCCGTGTGTTTTCGCATGAAAGCCTGGTTAAACACCGTGTCAGTTGTCAACCAGCCATTATTGATGGCATCGGGTCGGATGTCCTTCTGAGAGCCGAAGACGAAACCAAGTCCCGGAGCATTATAGTTAAAGTTTGTCCCCAGAAAATCAGGCTGGGGCATAAACCCGGGCAAATAGGTTCCGTTGGTTTCAGTGTAGTTAAGTGAGGCCTTTTTGACACCCAGCAGGATGCGTAAAAATCCCTCTCCCACAATTTTTAAGTAGTTTTTCTTGGGTTTGACATCGGTGGTATCCTGTTCAGCTTGTTGATCTGCTCCCCTTTGCCGGTTCGGGGCCCCGCCACGTTGTCCTCCACCCCGGCTCTTACGGGTGAGTTGTTTCAGGTAAGGGCTTTTATTATAAAGGTTGTCGAAATTGAGCTTGTTATTGAACTGGATACTGTTCGAGTTTTCAATCTGGTTACCCTGTGTATTCTGGATGGATAATGGGGATGCCCTCCAGCTGTAATTGGCCTGGTAAGTAAAATTGGATCCAATCCAGTCGAAGATCGGTATTTTATTGATTGGGATTTTATAATTTACATTGAATGTTTGCGTATACAAATCTTTGATACCCCCCTGCCAGAACTGTTTGGAGATATCGATGGTGTCATTTGCCCCCTGATCAAAGAATTCACTGTTGGGATCTTTGCTGCCCGGTGCTTCATTGATAAATGCTTTGGTCTGGGCATTGAAATCCACGGAAAGACCCTTTGAAAAGTCATATCGCAGGTTAAAGTTCCTGTTCCAATCCCATTTTCTGACAAATGTAGGTGTGATTCTAATGAGACCAAGGCTCTTGTTCCTGAGTTTGGTTTCATTGTAATTCTTGACCATATCCGTGGTAAATGAAAAGGACTTGGGCAGGTAGTAAAAATTGAAATCTTTGATGAGTTTTAGTGATGACGACTTTGAAATAAAACCAATCCTTTCAAAAGGCCGTACATTCTTAGGTGCAGTGCTGAAGTTATATCCAAGCCCTCCCCGATGCTCCTTAGCTACATCATACTCTATATCAATATTGCGTGCATATAGGGTTGAATATGCATAGGTGACATTGAAGTTCTCAATGTCATAAACCCGCGGTTTCTTACTCGCCCCAACCCGGTCCTTTCTTACATTGATGAAGTTGATGCTGGTATGCTCAGTAAATTCCTGTGATGCCTGTAAAAGCGAATCCTGTAACGATTTTCGGGTGTAGGAGTTCATGTCATCCTTCATGAGGATATCCGGGTCCATGGGATTGTATTCGGGATTGCTGACGGTTTGTGAATAGTCGAAATGCAAGGGAACCCGAACACCTGACTTCTCAGGGAAGAATTCTCCAAGTTCCAGGTCGCTGGAGATACCCATCTGGGCAATGGATTCCCTTTGTGTTTGATTAACCTTTTGTTCCAGGGACCCAAAGTTTGGTGTACTGTAAGCACCAGAGAGTACAATGCGACCAAAATCGGCGAGATCAACCTTGACATTTGCCGTTGCTGCCCAACCACTCTTGTCATTGAAGTCAGTCAATCGCAGTTCATTAACCCAGATCTCTGCATTGATGCCTTCCAATTCTGTTTCTCCTGGTTTCCTGGGATTCCTTACCCCAATCAAAATAGCCATTACATCACTTATGGCAGGTTTACCAAGGACAGTGACTTTATTATTTCCATCATACTCGATATAAGGAACATTCTGGTATATGTCTGAGCCCGGGATCCGCATCTGAATATTACGACGATGTTTTACATCAACGAGTGCCTGCAGGTCAATGTCAAACCTGTTGCCATAGGGCCAGATCACTTCCGGATCAATCGATTCCCATGGCGTGAAAGCCAGTGGTACCTCATATTCATAGTAGTTTTCGGTAAGGTCAGATCCAATCCTGATAAAACATGTCAAATCACCATAATCTAATTCCTGGTCTTCCTTTCCTTTCTCGGCATGCACATACATTTTCAACCTTTTGTACTGCCTGAAATCGAACTCAGTGGTTTTAAAAACTGCCCTGGCATCACCATCGACAAGGTCCCTTACAATTAATGAGAGGGCCTGCTCGTTTAACCTGATCAGGTTGGTGGTCCCAAGGTTAATCTCCCTTTCTATACCTGGAGGTATAACATAAGGAACTGGTATCCTTCTGCCATTTTCTTCAATGTTAACGGTTGATACATCAAATACGGTAGAACTTTGAATATCATTGGGAATGTAATCTCCAGGAGCAAAAAGATCATGTGCATAACGGCGCCATTCACCACGGACCAGCTCCAAAGTGGCAAAACGCAAAACAATAGGCTTGGCGAAGTCTTTCATGAACATACGCATGAAACGGATGGATTTGAAATCATCAATCTTGCCAACTACATTAGCAGGAGAAGTAATGGGCACCTTAAACTGGTACCAGTGAACCTCTCCAGCATCCCCATTGGCCAGCGGGATCCCCTGGGCATAGTGGATGTCAGTAATAAAATTTTGACCGACCTCCATTTTATCAGGATCAAGTTCGATCACATACTGAAAATATCTTTCTGATTCACTTAAAGTATTGTCACGGTTCAGGTCCTCAACGTTTGGTAAAGTTGTTGATGATGTCGGATAAGCCTCTGGATTTTGATCTTCTGTCGGCGAGTTGCCTTCAGACCTGTTGAACTTCTTATATCTTTCAAGGACACTGCCGTATAAAGGATCATTATCATAATCAGTGCCCCGGAAATAATGATAGTTATCCGTTGAAGGGTCACTTAATGCCTGCTGGAATGCTCCTGAGTTGGTGCCGAAAATATTGCCAATTGAATCCAGGTATGGATGCAAAGCATCAGCACCACCATAAAAAGTCCTTTCGTCATTGTCGCCAAGCCCCTCATAACCAACATCCTGAAATGGCCTTGAAGCTGGGTCATTATCAAATGACTCGACCAGTGATTGGATGTTCGGAACCCGTCCCCAGCCTGTTGTATCCACGTTAGTTACTTCCGGAGAGGTAGGTAAACCATTTTCAAGACTTTTCCTTGAGTCCCTCAGGATATCTTCAGAGATATCACCAAGGTTGATATATAGTTTCCCCGGGTTGGTTGTGTCCCCTGTGAAAGGATCCATGAGCCAGAACTCAATGTATTCGACATTGGTCGCTTCAAAATCTGTCGACTCTATCCTTCGCATGATTCCACCCCAACGTGATTCCGGGTCAATCAGGGATCCGTCATCATTGATACCTCCGGAGACTGATGTTTGGCTTACATCAAAGTTATAAGATCCCTTCTCGCTGGGATAATATGCCATATTAAACACAGGGATGTTGGTGGGGACACCCGTTGGAATGTCTTTATTTGGGAATACTTCAGTTTCTAGTACCTGACGTACAGAGTTTTTAGATAATTCATTTTTGTTAATATTGGGTGGTACCAGGTTCGTATTCCTGTCATAAAACAAAGGATCGATGATGTACCAGGATAGGTTTGCCCTGTTCAGTCCGATCTCAATCTGCCTTTTCCTGCTTAAGGTGATCTCAGCTTCCGGGAATAAGTCGTACTGCCCCTGTGGGGTACTGGCCATAAACCAGGTACCGAAGTTTTTGAGGTCGATGGTTGATTGGGCACCTTCAAAATCATCAATATAAGATGTGCCTGACTTTCCGATCACTTTGGAATGCCCGGGAATAAACTGGGCGAATTCACCGGAGAAGATCACATTGGATGGTGCCTTTGTAGAAATTCCCGGGATCTTATCAATCATCTTTGTGATAAACCTTGACTGGGTCTGGTAATTCATGTCAAATCCCCACATGGTATTGGAAACCGGATCATTGCCATAACTGACTTTCTGGGTCAGAGGCCGCTCTGTAAGGTTCATCAGGGTAGCCCCGATATAAAAATCCTTGTTGAATTGATGCAGCACATGTGCCCCCATATACCTCTTTGTTTGCAGGTTAAAGAGACTTTGATTTTCCAGGGAGATATTGATGGGTGTACCTGAATTCAGTATCCCTTCATTGATGATCCTCACCCTGCCAAGCGTGTAATCAACCGTATAATCCACATTCTCGGTTAGCGTCCTTCCACCGGCTGTAACCCGGACAGACCCTTGCGGAACATTAAAAGCATTTAATGATATTTCATTCCCGGATGAGGAACTGTAATAACCCGTAATCAGGTATTTGTTTTTCTCCGGGAATTGCTCTGCCCCAACCTTTGTTTGGGTATAGAGCGAATCATAAGAATAATGATTGGCAAGGGTAGTGTCACCCCCTGCATCCAGAATAAGTTCCCGGATGTATTCTCCAAAGGGCTCCAAAACTGTAAAATAAACCTTGCCATTGGAAGCCTGAATTGTACCACCGTTGTTAGCTGCACCGTCGATAAAATCGAAAATTCCGTCAGCGGGAGGATTCATAATAGGGTTCAAGTTGTCAAAGTTCATCAGCTGAATCAAGGGGACCCCTTTGATTCCATCCGGGCCATTGGTAAAATAACCGGTTGGAACCTGGTTCTGATTACCAGCGTAAAGGATGTTCAGGATGAACTTATCACGGTTAACCTGATAGGCTCCCAGAGAGTAAACATTTTTCATCATCAAGTCCCACATAGGTATGCCAGGGTCAAGGGTTGTACTCTTCAAGAGCTTGGTTACAAGACAATTGGGAGCAGGAATACCCTGGTCAGAAAACCAACCAACCTGGAATACGGAATCATAACCGATTACAGAGTATTGGTAGGTAACTGCCAGGGTTTGATCGAAGTTGAGAGTGGTATTCAAAGAGATAAATCCTAACTTGGGGTTTAGCGTGTATTCGGATGGATCCAGCTTTCTTGCCACCTCCACTTTCTCAAAATCTGCTCCCGGGGTAAAATCAAAAGTAACTTTCAGGTAATCGGATACCGTGTTGATATTGGTAATCTTGGAAGTATCCATCTGGGCAAGCAGATTATTGGAGTAGTTAGATGGGAGAAAGTTCCCGGGTATCCTTTGTACCACATCAGTGTTGTAGATGTTAGAGTACTCACCCAAATCCTGAAATGCTATAATATTTCTGTTTTCCGTTACTGCTGCTCCGATATTGGTTACCCATACTTCAACCCTGAGGATATTGACATCGGAAGTGACAATAGGAAGATTTTTCAAGGCATTCTCATAGTTATTCCTGAACTGATGAGAAAGGAAAAAGTGTTTGTTTTCGTCATAATCCAGGGATGTCAGGCTGAATTCATTGGTTTGTGCACCTCCCTGGACTGTAACTGTGGATGTTTCACTTTGCTGTTGGGAAAACACACCGGTAATAGAGGTACGACCGAATTGCAATTTGGTCTTGATCCCAAACAGACTTTGACTTCCATTGATCAGGGATGTGGTCAGGGGCATAGAAACGTTTCCACCTTCAATCAACTGGATGATATCATCCTCTTTACCCTCATATTTTAATTGTAGTTTGTTCTCAAAATCGAAAGTGGCTTCAGTATTGTAATTGGCACGGAATTCTATCTTGTCGCCGATTTTGGCAACCACATTCATCTGGATTTTTTCCTGGAAATCAAAATTCGTTGATCTCCTCTGCCTGACATTCAGGGTAGGGTTGTCCGTCTTGTTATGCAGGATGCCAAAGATCAGCTCTGCGGTTCCCTGAGGGCGGATATCAATGGTGTTATTCCCGAATATGGTTTCAAAGAATTTACCGCCTACATAGATCTTAGGTATGATGCCGTCCCCCTTGTCAAAACCAGAAGCTGCAAGGGACCTTTCTTTCCAGTAGTTTTGCAATGAATTTTGCAATTCGTAATCCTGGTACTCGTCAAACGACATATAGGTTGGATTGCGATAATCAAAATCCCCGACTTTATTTCTAAATATGTATTGGTTTGTTTCCGGGTCGTATTCAATCTCTGTTTGGATGTTGGATGGGTTCTTCAGGTAAAGGCCATGTGTATCCGCGGGTTGGAAAAGCAGGTCGCCAGCATCCTGGAATGGGAATACTAAATTGGCAGGGGCAGTGGTGTCCGGAATGGTGTCAGGAGCTAATATAATATTACTATTGTCCTGTACCCCATTTGTTGGGTATACCTTGGCCGGTATTTTCCAGACGATTGATACAAAGGTCAGGACAATAACAAGCTTTATAAAATATTTAACATATCGTACCAACAAAAAATCGAGTTTTAACAGGTAAAGGGTTTAGCGTAATTACTCAAAATTTTGTAATTGAAAAATGCTTTATCTCTAACCACCTTTAATAAAACAGGATATGCATCTGTATTAAAGGATCTTCAAAGCTTCCTTTATAATATTTTCAACAGATGCAGCATTTTCACCTTCAATCAGCTTGTCTGACTGAAGGATTTTATCGATCGCTTTTTCAGCTTGAACTTTACTAAACCCAAGTATAATTAAACCTGTTAACGCTTCTTGCTTGATCGTATTGTGTGAAACCGGCAAATTTTCTGCTGAAATTACTGCCTTATCCAGTTTATCTTTCAAATCAACGATGATCCTTTCGGCTGACTTTGCTCCAATGCCCTTCACCGATTTTAATGTTGTAACATCCTTCATCACAATGGCGTGAATCAATTCTTCCGGTGTCAGAGAAGAAAGAATAAGCCTTGCTGTGTTAGCCCCAATACCACTTACGGAAATCAGCTGCCTGAATAAAGTCCGCTCTTCCTCTTCCATAAAACCAAAAAGTAATTCAGCATCTTCCCGTACCACATGATGTAAATACAAACGGCACTGCTCATGGTCTGCCAACAATGCATAGGTGTGAAGGGAAATGTGGATCATATATCCCAGGCCATTGATATCAATAATCGCATGTGTGGGATGTTTTTCAGCTAACCTGCCCTTAATATAAGAATACATAAAGATTTGGGTTACAATTTAATTCTCGTAAATATGCAAAACTACAAATATAATTATGGTAAATCCTTTTCGTTAAAAAAGTCTTGCAAATTTATACCGGTTATAAATTTATAAAATATTGATACGAATTGATGCAATTGAAATGACTTATTATTAGTTTTGTGGCCAAGTATTGTTAAAAGTTTCACAACTAAATTTATCATCATGGATACCCTATTCAGGAAAGACGCTTTTGCTTATCATGCTGAGGGCCGGCCAGGCAAGATCGAAGTTATCCCCAGCAAACCATATTCCACACAACGTGATCTGTCACTTGCCTACACTCCGGGTGTGGCTGATCCCTGTCTGGAGATCCACAAGAACCCGGACGATGTGTATAAATATACTGCCAAAGGCAACCTGGTGGCGGTCATTTCCAATGGAACCGCCGTGCTGGGCCTGGGTGATATAGGTCCTGAAGCCGGAAAACCGGTAATGGAAGGGAAGGGCTTATTATTTAAAATCTTTGCAGATATTGATGTGTTCGACATTGAAGTTGATGTCAAGGATATCGACAGGTTTGTTGATACAGTGGTGGCCATAGCCCCCACTTTCGGGGGTATCAACCTGGAAGATATCAAAGCCCCTGAATGTTTTGAGATCGAGATGCGTATTAAAGAAGCTCTGGACATTCCTGTGATGCATGATGATCAGCACGGTACAGCGATCATTACCGCAGCCGGTTTGATGAATGCGCTGGAAATGACCAATAAAAAAATTGGAGAAGCCAGGATTGTTGTCAATGGTGCCGGAGCCTCAGCTGTTTCCTGTACCAAGCTATATATTGCCCTGGGAGTAAAACCGGAAAATATCATTATGCTCGACAGCAAGGGCGTGCTTCATGTGGACCGGACTGACTTGAATCCTAGCAAACAACAATTTGTAACAAGCAGAGATGTACACACACTTGAAGAAGCCATTAATGGTGCCGATATGTTCCTTGGGCTTTCTGTTGCCGATGTTCTGAAAAAAGAGTTCCTGCTGTCAATGGCAGAGAACCCGATTGTTTTTGCCCTGGCCAACCCAAACCCGGAGATCAGTTATAATGATGCTATTGAAACCAGGTCGGATATTGTCATGGCAACAGGGCGTTCGGATTTTCCAAACCAGATCAATAACGTACTTGGATTTCCATTTATCTTCAGGGGAGCGATGGATGTGAGGGCTACGGAGATTAATGAAGAAATGAAACTGGCAGCCTCACGTGCCCTGGCTGAACTAACCAAGGAGCCTGTTCCTGAGGAAGTAAACATCGCGTATCACGAGAAAAACCTGACGTTTGGGAAGGAATATATCATTCCTAAACCCACTGATCCAAGATTAATTCTTCGTGTGGCACCTGCAGTTGCACAAGCTGCCATGGAAACTGGTGTGGCCAAAAAGCCAATTGAAGATTGGGAGAAATATCGAGAAGAGTTGGGTAAACGCATCGGCCTGTCAAATCCATTGCTCAGGCAAATCAAAGGACGTGCGAAAAGTGATCCTCAAAGGGTGGTGTTCGGAGCTGCAGCGAATTACAATATGCTTAAAGCTGCCGAAATCGTACTCAATGAAAATATTGCCAGGCCAATCCTGCTTGGGGATGTTAAAAAGATCCGGAAAATCATCGAAGAGCATTCATTAGAACTGGCGGGAGTTGAAATGATAGACCCCAGGAGAGACGATCAGGAACAAAGAAGAGAAGAATTTGCCGAATTGTTCTATCAAAAGCACCAACGTAATGGCATTACCATAAAGGCAGCATTTGACCACCTCTTACACAGGAATTACTTTGCGCCTATGCTGGTGGAGACAGGGCATGCCGATGCAATGGTTTCCGGGTTGATCAGGAATTACCCTGAGGCCATCAAACCTGCGCTGGATATCATCGGTATGAGGGATGGGGAAAGATTGATCACCGGAATGTATATCATCAACACCAAAAGAGGACCTTATTTCTTTGCCGACTGTACCGTCAATAAAAGCCCGACTATGAAAGACCTTGTTGACATCACACTGCAGACCGTGACCGCAGTTCACAAATTAGGTACCAAACCAAGGGTGGCTTTTCCTTCTTATTCAAATTTTGGATCCAATCCGGGTGATATTCCAAACAAACAAAGGGAAGCTATTGAATACCTGCATAAGCACCATCCGGATATCGTTGTAGATGGTGAAATGCAAGCCAATGTCGCCCTGAACAACGAGATCCTGAAAGATAATTTTCCCTTCTCCACGTTGATAGATGGACCTGCTAATACCCTGATATTTCCTTATCTTACTGCGGGAAATATTGCGTACAAATTACTGCAGGAACTTGCTGATGTTGAGGTGATAGGACCAATCCTCAACGGCTTGAACAAATCTGTTCACGTACTTCAGATAGGAAGCTCGGTGAATGAAATTGTAAATATGGTAACCATAGCTTCTGTGGATGCCATCTGCGTGAAGCGTAAATGTTAATGATCCCGATTGGCCTTATGGTGATTATTTTAGCTTGATCAACATCTTCTTCTTTTCATGACATCCGTCATTTGACATAATGGAATTATGTCGTATATTTGCTTTTCTCATTAAAATCCAAACAGAATAATAATCCAATAAATCAGCATTCATATGAATAAAATTACAGTCATAGGTGCAGGAAATGTAGGCGCCACATGTGCAAATGTTATTGCCACCAAAGATCTGGCCAGGGAAGTTGTCCTGGTGGATATTAAAGAAGGACTTGCAGAAGGAAAAGCATTGGACATATGGCAAACAAGTGCAATCAACAATTTTAATACTCATGTGATTGGGGTGACCAATGACTATCTTAAGACAAAAGGATCGGGAATTATTGTGATCACTTCCGGACTGCCCAGGAAACCGGGTATGTCAAGAGATGATCTGATTAAAACCAATGCAGGAATCGTTAAAGAAGTTACCGAAAAGGCCATAAAATATTCGCCGGATGCCATCATTATCGTGGTATCCAATCCCCTTGACGTAATGACCTACTGTGCAATGAAAGCAGCCAATAAAAACCCACGTAAAGTATTTGGGATGGCTGGCATCCTTGATTCAGGGAGGTATACAACATTCCTTTCAGAAGCCCTGAATGTTTCACCAAAAGATATTCATGGTTTGCTGATGGGTGGACATGGTGATTCTATGGTTCCATTAAGAAGATATACTTCTGTGTTAGGTATTCCGGTTACTGAATTGCTTAATGCTGACGAGCTCGATAAGATTATTGAAAGGACCAGAAAAGGAGGAGGCGAATTGGTCAACCTGATGGGAACGTCTGCATGGTATGCCCCGGGAGCAGCAACTGCCCAAATGGTTGAAGCTATTGTTGATGACCAGAAGCGAATTTTTCCACTCAGTGCTTATCTGACAGGAGAGTATGGATATAAAAATGTCTATATGGGTGTTCCTGCCAAGCTGGGTAAGGATGGTATCGAAGAGATCATTGAACTGAGTTTAAATGCGAGGGAGAAGAAGATGCTGGATCAGTCGGCAAAAGGAATTTCAGAAGTGCTTGGTGTGCTTAATAGCTTGAAATTGTTTAAATAATAAATAATTATATCATATTTGAGAAGGCATGCCGGATGGAAATGAAAAGAATAGTTGTTTTAAGTGGGGCGGGGATCAGTGCTGAATCGGGTGTCAGAACTTTTCGCGATAATAACGGGCTGTGGAATAATTATCGTATTGAGGAAGTGGCAAGTCCGCAAGCATGGCTGAATAATATGGACCTGGTCCTGGAATTTTACAACCAGCGCAGGAAACAGTTGTATGAAGTGGAACCCAATCCTGCCCATTATGCACTTGTTGACCTGGAACAGCATTTTGATGTACAGATCATTACACAGAATGTGGATGACCTGCATGAAAGGGCTGGCTCATCAAATGTCCTTCATCTGCACGGTGAACTTAAGAAAGTAAGAAGCACTGTCGACCCTGACCTGGTCTGTGAACTTGATGGTTGGGAATTGAAAAAAGGGGATCAATGTGAGAAAGGCAGTCAACTCAGACCCCACATCGTATGGTTTGGTGAAGCAGTTCCTGAGATCATTCCCGCTGCTGAGCTGTCAGTTTCTGCTGATATTTTTATAGTCATTGGAACCTCATTGCTCGTTTATCCTGCTGCAGGACTGATCCATTATGTTGCAGAAGGAGCCCCTAAATACCTGATCGATCCCAATGCCTCCGATTCATTTTCAGTATCCAATTTGAAAGTGATTAAAGAAAAAGCCGGAACAAGCGTTCCCGTGTTGGTGCAAAATCTCATTAATGCCAGATAACCATGCCTGAACAAGAAAAAAAAGCCCATGCCTTCATCCTTTCTAAAGCACAAAACTATTGTGCATACCAGGAAAGATGCATATTTGACCTAATCAATAAATTGCGGGAATGGAAAATCAAAGATGAAGTGGCCGAGAAGATCATCAATCAACTTGTTGATGAAGATCTGATCAATGAAGAACGATATGCCAGGAATTATGCAGGCTCCAAGTTCAGGATTAAAAAATGGGGCAAAAACAAGATTATTTATGAACTGAAAAGAAAACAGGTTCCCGATCTGATCATTCAAATCGGCCTTCAGGAGATTGAAGATGAAGAATATATCAATGCCCTCAAAGGGCTTTTGTCTAAAAAAAGCTTTACCCTGGACGACAGCAATCCCATTAAGCGCAAACAAAAACTGGCAAAGTATGCCATCTCAAAAGGATATCGCTCAGGCCTTGTCTGGGACGTTTTGAACAATATCAAATGATCGTATTTTATTGACCGGAAGATTATCTATTGACGTTGAATAAATATGTATATTTGTCCCTCCTTTAAAAATAATTTGACCTTATGATTACACCGGAAGAAGTCAGGAATGCAGGGAAGAGGCTTGATGCCTTGAGGAGGTACCTTTGACATTGATGCGAAGTTAAACCGGATCAAAGAAGAAGAAGAACTGACACATGCAATGGATTTCTGGCAGGACCCCAAAAATGCCGAACAAATCCTGAAAAAAATAAAAGGGATAAAAAACTGGACCGAGGCTTTTCAAAAAACAGCCACCAGTTATGACGATCTCAAGGTAATCCATGAATTTTTCCTGGCATCTGAGGCTTCAGAAAAAGAACTTGATGAGCAGTATAAAATCACCATACAGCTGATTGAAAAACTTGAGTTTAAGAGAATGCTCAGTCATGAAGAAGACAAATTGGGAGCCATTCTCGAAATCAATGCCGGTGCCGGAGGAACTGAAAGCCAGGATTGGGCAGAGATGCTGATGCGGATGTATTATCGCTGGGGTGAATTGAACGGATATAAAGTGAAAGAGCTGGATGTGAATGAAGGTGATGTAGCCGGCGTTAAAAAAGTTTCCCTGGAAATTGAAGGAGATTATGCTTTCGGTTACCTCAAAGGTGAAAACGGTGTACACCGGCTGGTCAGGCTATCCCCCTTTGATACTGCCAACAAACGACATACCTCTTTTGCTTCCGTTTATGTATACCCTGTTGTTGATGATGATATTGAGATACAGGT
Source organism: Bacteroidales bacterium (assembly GCA_030618905.1). Taxonomy (GTDB): domain Bacteria; phylum Bacteroidota; class Bacteroidia; order Bacteroidales; family B18-G4; genus JAUWGC01. Next base: position 30,609 of record JAUXCL010000001.1, read on the forward strand.
AAATTCTGCGGAGATCTCATGGGACACTTTCCGGGCCAGTGGCCCCGGAGGCCAAAATGTGAACAAGGTGGAAACGGCTGTCAGACTGAAGCATGAACCAACCGGCATCATCATTGAATGCCAGGAGACCCGATCTCAACAGCAAAACAGGGACAAAGCCATCCGGATGCTAAAATCTCAGTTGTATGAAATAGAACTGCGGAAGAAACAAGAAGCCAAGGCCGAGATTGAAGGCAACAAGAAAAAAATAGAATGGGGATCACAAATCAGATCCTATGTAATGCATCCTTATAAAATGGTTAAAGATTTGCGGACCAACTTTGAAACTGGTAATGTGCAGGCTGTAATGGATGGGAACCTGGAAGGATTCATTAAGGCTTATTTGATGGAATTTGGCGGCAACTAATCGAAAATCAGAATATTATGTTTAAAATCTATCATAACCCAAGGTGCAGGAAGTCAAGAGCAGGACTGCAATACCTGGTGGATAAAGGGATAGAACCCGAAGTTATAGAATACTTAAAGAACCCATTAAGTGAAGCAGAACTAAAAGATATCCTTGTCAGACTGAATAAGAAGCCCCAGGACATCATCCGTACACAGGAAGTGGTATATAAATCAGATTTCAAAGGCAAGCAATTCACCGATGATGAATGGGTCAGGATCCTTATCGAGAACCCCAGGCTTATCCAACGACCAATCGTAGTTAAAGCTTACAAAGCTGTCATCGGGGATCCGGTGGAGGCGCTGGATGTGCTAATCACTTAATCACTTAATCACATAAAAATGAAGTACAGAAGCGAACAAGATACAATGGGCACGGTTGAGGTGCCGGCCGATAAGTATTGGGGAGCGCAAACACAGCGTTCAAAAGAAAATTTTAAAATTGGTTCAGAGGGATCTATGCCTTTGGAGATTATCCGGGCATTTGCATACCTGAAAAAGTCGGCAGCACTTGCTAATCAAGAACTGGGAACCCTGTCGGCTGAGAAAGCAGACCTGATCGCACAGGTTTGTGATGAGATCCGGGAAGGGAAACTGGATGATAACTTTCCGCTTGTGATCTGGCAGACCGGTTCAGGAACGCAATCCAATATGAACATGAACGAAGTTATCGCCAACCGTGCTCATGTGATCAAAGGAGGTGGCCTGGAAGATGAAAAGAAGTTCATTCATCCCAATGATGACGTTAACAAGTCACAGTCTTCAAATGATACCTTCCCCACAGCCATGCATATTGCAGCTTATAAAATGATTGTTGAAGTCACTATCCCGGGTGTCGGGCTTTTACGCGATACCCTGGCGGAGAAGGCAGACGCCTTTCAGAATGTGGTTAAAACAGGGCGAACCCATTTGATGGATGCTACACCTTTGACCCTGGGACAGGAATTTTCCGGCTATGTATCCCAACTGGATCATGGTATTAAGGCCTTGAAATGTACACTGCTGCATCTCTCTGAACTGGCACTTGGGGGAACAGCAGTAGGCACCGGCCTCAATACAGCTAAGGGTTATGATGTGCTGGTTGCCGGAAAGATTGCAGAACTCACCGGTCTTCCGTTCCAAACAGCCGACAATAAGTTTGAATCATTGTCTGCCCATGATGCCATGGTGGAAACATCCGGTGCACTGAAGACCCTTGCTGTCAGCCTGATGCATATTGCAAACAATATCCGTATGCTGGCTTCTGGTCCGCGTTGTGGCATCAGTGAAATCATGCTGCCGGCCAATGAACCAGGATCTTCCATCATGCCCGGGAAAGTTAATCCCACACAGAGTGAAGCTTTAACGATGGTTTGTGCGCAGGTGATCGGTAATGATGTTACCATTTCCCTTGGTGGAACCCATGGGCATTTTCAATTGAATGTCTTTAAGCCTGTCATGGTTGCTAACTTATTGGAATCTGCCCGGCTGATCGGTGATGCATGTGTTTCTTTCAATGACAATTGTGCAGTGGGCGTCGAGTCCAATCTGCCATTTGTGAAGAAAAACCTGGAAAACTCCTTAATGCTTGTTACTGCCCTGAACCCACATATTGGTTATGAGAATGCCGCCAGGATTGCAAAGAAAGCGCATGCTGAAGGTACTACACTTAAGGAGGCTGCCCTGGCTCTGGAACTATTGACAGATGATCAGTTCGACGAGTGGGTTGATCCATCAAAAATGATTGGTCCACGCTAAAGGCAAATCAACGGTAAATAATCAGGGCTTTCCGGAAGCCCTTTTTTTTCGTATATTTGAGATATGGATGCTGTCAAAGAAAAGATTAAACAACTTGCCTCGGAATATCAGCCTGATATTGTTGCCATACGCCGGGAGTTGCATGCCCATCCGGAATTATCATTTAATGAATTCTATACTGCAGAGTTTATCGCTACGATATTGAAGGACCTGGGAATTAGCTTTGAACAGGGAGTGGCCAAAACCGGGATCGTCGGAATTATTCATGGAAAAAACCCTGACAAGGGGACAATTGCACTTAGAGCAGATATGGATGCCTTGCCGGTCCTGGAGCAAAACGATGTCGTTTATAAATCCAAAAACCTCGGGTTGATGCATGCCTGCGGACACGATGTGCATATGTCCTGTCTGCTGGGTGCTGCTAGGATACTGAACCAGATCAGGGACCAGTTTGAGGGAAGCATTAAACTCATCTTTCAGCCTTCGGAGGAAAAATATCCGGGCGGCGCAAAAATAATGATTAAAGAGGGAGTATTGCATAAACCAGATGTAAGGTCCATCCTCGGACAGCATGTTTTTCCTGAACTGGAAGTTGGCAAAATTGGGATGAGAAGTGGGAAATATATGGCCTCTACAGATGAAGTCTTCCTGACTATTAAAGGAAAGGGCGGGCATGCTGCCATACCGGATAAAGTAATAGATCCGGTCTTGATCACTGCACATATCATCCTTGCCCTTCAGCAAATCGTGAGCAGAAAAGCAAAACCCACAATGCCAACTGTGATCTCTTTCGGTGGGATCCAGGCCAACGGTAAAACCAATATCATCCCTGATGAAGTGAAGATTGAAGGAATAATCAGGACTTTTGATGAATCATGGCGGGAAGAAATCAAACAGCGCATCAGCTCCATGGCTAAGTCTATTGCAGAAAGTATGGGCGGTAGCTGTGATGTATTTATCGATCCGGGCTACCCATTCCTGGTTAATGATGAAGTAATGACAGAGCGGACCAGGGCTCATGCCATTGAGTACCTTGGTGAAGATCAGGTTGTAGACCTGGATATGAGAATGACAGCCGAGGACTTTGCTTATTATTCGCAGCTGGTACCAGGTTGCTTCTACCGCCTGGGCGTCAGAAATGAAGATAAAGGGATTGTCTCTAACTTGCATTCATCAACGTTTAATGTGGATGAACAATCCCTGGAACTGGGTTCCGGCTTGATGGCCTGGCTGGCCTGTAAAGAGCTTATGTATTTAGATTGATATCCTGAAGGATGCGCGTTAACAATATAGAATACCGTACGGTATGGATGGAAGGTGCTACGGTTTACATGATTGATCAAAACCGCCTGCCTTTTGAATTTTCCATATTTAAAGCCGGCAATTATTCAGAGACCTGTTATTCCATAAAATCCATGATCATCAGGGGAGCTGGTGCAATTGGCGCTGCTGCGGGATTTGCGATGGCCCAGGCCATTATGCAAGCACCCGGAAAGAATCCAAATTTTGTAGATAAAGCCAGGCAGGAAATTGAATCCACACGCCCTACTGCCAGAAACCTCTTTTATGCCACGGAAAAAGTATTCCTGGCAGGAAAGCATTCACGTGAAGCTGCCATCATCGAAGCTCAGCAAATTGCTGATCAGGATGCACAGGATTCAAGGACTATCGGAAGGCTGGGTAATGAATTGATTCAGGATGGATATTCAATTGAAACGCACTGCAATGCAGGATGGCTGGCATTCGTGGATTATGGGACGGCGCTGTCACCCATTTATTTTGCACACAAAAGTGGTAAGAAGATCATGGTCTATGCCGATGAAACCAGGCCCAGGGGACAAGGTGCAAGATTGACCGCATGGGAATTGAAAAATGCCGGAATTCCGTTCCGGATCATTCCGGATACAGCCGGTGCATTTTTAATGTCAACAGGCAAGATTGACATGATGATAGTGGGTGCTGACCGTATAGCAGCCAATGGTGATGCTGCCAATAAAATTGGCACACTGGAAAAGGCAATTGTTGCCCATCATTTCAATATCCCATTTTACATTGCGGCCCCAACTTCAACAATCGATCTGAGCTGTAATTCAGGAAAAGAAATTATCATTGAAGAAAGGAATGCTGATGAGGTTTTGTATCAAACAGGTATGGATGAGGAAGGCAGTATCCGGAAAATCCTGGTCTCTGCTCCAGGATCTGCTGCTATAAATCCTGCATTTGACGTGACACCTGCATCCTTGATCACTTCGATTATTACAGAAAAAGGTATCATTAGACCCAAAGGTCCGGAAATAAAGAAATTGTTTAAAACGGATACTTGATATATACTATAAATACCTCTGCAGATGAATTTAAAAACTACAATAATCATCCTTTCCCTTTGTTTTGCTTTTAACATGGCCCGCGGACAGGATTTGATCATTACTACCGTTGGAGACTCTGTCAAGTGCAGAATAATTGATATTGGCAAAGATTTTATCGTTTATGAGAATATGGATGAGCACAAGGTATATATTGACCGGAGGAGGGTTGCCAAAATTGATTATGATTTTTACTCTAAAAAGATTAGAGTTGCGGCACCTGGCAGGAAAGAATGGACGATCATCCGGGTCAGTTTGGATGGCGGGGCTGGATTTATGTTAGGAAAAATCGATAAAGGCCTTAATAGTGAATTGCAGGATTATTATAAAAAACTGAAATCCGGTTGGGTTATCGGACTTACAGGAGACTACTTTATCAGGGAGTACTTTGGTTTTGGGCTCAAATATAACTTGAATAAAACAAGGTACAGTGCAGATAACCTTTCAGTCAATGCCATGGATGGCAGATTGTTAACAGGAAGCTTGTCAAACAGCATTTCCATTCATTATATCGGTCCTGATTTTGCAATTCGTTACATGTTACCTGACACCAGGTTTAATTTTTTGCTAAATTTTGGGATGGGTTATATGCATTATGGTAATAAAGAGTCCTTCAATGATTCAAACTCAGATTATTCAGAAACCTATAAATTGACAGGAAGCAGTATAGGACTATCCGCAGGCATAAGTGCCGACTATTATATTTACCAGGATTATGCTGTGGGAATCGGCATTACATACACTTATGGTTCTTTAGGGAAAGTCGAGGTGAATAAAGGAAATGCCATTGAGGTGATCAGGTTAACGGGATTGTCGGGCAAGGACAGGGTGAACCTCTCGCATCTTGATATTACCATTGGAATTCGATGGAGCTACTACTAGAAATGTAATTTGTGGTAATCAAAGAATTTGCTGTCCCGATATTGCTTGATCTTAAAAGCAATCCTTATAAACACTTTCAGGTCGTTTTTAGCCAACCAGTTCAGGGCTGCTTGCTTTTCCCGGCAAGCATCTGCAAAAACAATCAGGAATTCAAATTTATGTTGCTGCAACCAGGCATAGGCTTTCATTTGCCCGTCGATAGCTGAATCTAAAGCAGCATACTGCGGATACTTGTTGGCCATAAGCCATTTGAATGCATCTTCACTACCCCTGATGGCACTGGAAAGTGCGGCGAGTTCAGGATAACCGTGGCTTAGCAACCAATGATAGATCTTTTCATTGCCGGTGATGGTTTCTCCAAATGCGACCAGTATTTTAGGTGGGTAATGCAGCATATTTCTGTTTTATCCGAGCATTCACAATTTTTATGTAAAGGTACAATTTAAAAGGAATCCAATATCTCAGACTGATATGCCTAAGGCCCGGGGAACAATTAGTGGGGAATTTTGTTGTCAGTAGGTAGAATTGTGTAATTTTGGCTTGTTCTAATCCTATGACCACACTGAAAGAAATAAGGGAGCCCATCCAGGACCATATTACTGCTTTTGATAAATATTTCAAATCATCCATGCGCAGTTCCGTTCCTTTGCTCAATAAGGTTACCCGTTATATCGTGAAGAGAAAGGGAAAACAGATGAGACCCATGTTTGTTTTCTTGTCTGCCTCCATGTGTGGTGAAGTTAACGAGAGTACTTACCGTGCTGCTTCCCTTGTTGAGCTTTTGCACACAGCCACGCTTGTCCATGATGACGTTGTGGATGATTCCAATGAAAGGCGTGGGTTTTTCTCAATCAATGCTTTATGGAAGAACAAAATTGCAGTACTCGTTGGTGACTACCTGCTCTCCAGGGGCTTGCTGCTTTCCCTGGATAATAATGACTTCAGCCTGCTGAAAATTGTCTCTAATGCTGTCAGGGAAATGAGTGAGGGTGAACTCCTTCAAATTGAGAAGGCCAGGAAGCTGGATATTGAAGAAAGCATCTATTTTGATATTATCCGGATGAAAACAGCTTCATTGATTGCATCCTGCTGTGCCTGCGGGGCAAAATCTGCCGGTGCTGATGATGAAACGGTAGACAAGATGCATCAGTTTGGCGAAACTGTGGGCATGGCATTCCAGATTAAGGATGATCTTTTTGATTATGAGCAATCCAACTCCACAGGCAAACCTTCAGGAATCGATATTAAAGAAAAGAAACTAACACTGCCCCTGATTCATCTGTTGAATCATTCAGATCGTTCTGCTAAAAGAAAGATCATCAATATCGTAAAGCACCATAATACCGATAAAAAAAAGGTTGCTGAGGTGATCGACATGGTAAAATCTAATGGGGGCATAGCGTATGCCAAAGAGAAGATGACAGTGTATCAACAAAAAGCCCTCGGAATTTTAAGTGAATTTCCACAAAATACCTTCAGGGATTCCATGCATGAGCTGGTGATCTATACAACGATGAGGATTAAATAAACTAATCATTATGCGTCTGACAATCATTGTCGTATCAATTCTTTCCCTGCTTACCTATACGCTTAAAGCCCAGCAATTTAATGGGGGTGTGCTGGGAGGTTTTACCGTGTGCAAAATAACTGGTAACCCGGAAGCCGGGGGTTGGAAAAAAATTGGTTTTATCTTGGGAGGGTATGTAAATCTGGATGTAAGCAAGCACTCAGCTTTCCAGGTAGAGCTTGAATACATATTGAAAGGGGCCGTTGAGAACCCTGACTTCTCAAAAGGGATCACTGATTCCTATCGCCTGAATCTGGGGTATATCGAAATGCCTTTTTTATACCAGTTCAAAGTTAGCAAACGGCTATCCTTCGAAACAGGTCCCTCAGTCAATTTTCTATTGCATAGTCAAGAAGAAATAGATGGAAACGAGAATATCCCAATTCCACCCTATTCAAGTGTCGGGTTGAGCTGGAACATTGGTGTTAACTTCGATATTACTGAAAGGCTCAGGTTTAATTTCAGGTCAAATAACTCACTATTTAATACACGTGCTGGGACAGTCAGTAATATGGTATGGCGATTCTGGGCATACGGACAATATAATGATATATTCTCCTTCTCCCTGTTCTTCCGTTTGTCAAAGCTCGGAAAAAACAGACCCTCCTAGAGATATTCCGTTGAACATGGTCATATGATTCTGAGGTTTGCTGTAACATAAAGGCCATTTTTTGTGTATAAATATGTTACAAAACCAATCTCTTATAGCAATGTATCAATCTGTCTACTTTAGGATTCTCCAAAAGGTGAAAAAGGATTTCCCCTTTTACTATGAGAAGTATTACAAATGCGGACATTGCGGCACTGAATATCCTGTGAAATTGACATTCTGTCCCATTTGTTTTAAAGAAAATGTAAAACTCTGTAAGATCTGGAAAGCTATCAAGTTGACTTAAAAGGCCTGCGTATCATTTTACCAGGCCCGTCATCATTGAACTTCCTGTATATTGCGCATTAAATCATGGTATTTTACCCTTGAAACTGCTGAGGTATTAAATATCTTATCGAATTCATCTTTTGAAAGATTGTCCCAGCCCGGTTTCCGCATCCGGACCAGTTCATCAGGTGCCCGCAGTCTTTCTTCCTTATGTGCTATGGCTTTCTTGTTCCATGGACAAACATCCTGGCATATATCACAGCCAAAGATCCAGTTTTGGAGTTGTTTAGCACTACCTTCCGGAAAGGCGTTACGGTATTCAATGGTCAGATAAGAGATACATTTCCTTGCATCCAGCTGAAAAGGTTTGATGATGGCCCCGGTAGGACAGGCTTTGATACAAAGATCGCAGGTGCCGCAATGATCTGCAAGAAAAGGTTCATCGTATTCAAGCTCAAGATTTATAATCACTTGCCCGATAAAAAAGAAGCTGCCTTGTTTTTTGTTAATGAGGCAGGTGTTTTTACCGATCCACCCCAGTCCTCCTTCCCGGGCCCATACTTTATCCATTATCGGGGCTGAGTCGGTGAAGGCCCTGGCACTGACCTGGCCTGCGACAGATTCTATCTCCCGCAACAGTTCCATTAATTTATCTTTGATCAGGATGTGATAATCCTCACCATATGCGTATTTTGAGATCTTGTAGTTATTTTCTTCCGGGATCTCCCGATCCGGATAATAATTTTGCAATACAGTAATCACAGATTTAGACCCTTCTACCAGTTTGCGGGGATCAAGCCTTTTTTCATAGTGATTCTCCATGTATTGCATTTCCCCATGCATGCTTTCCTTTAGCCAGGAACGTAATATGGGTTCCTGCTCTTTGAGCTGCCTTGCTTTGGAAATACCGGTATCAAAAAAACCAAGGTTCTTCGCTTTGCTTTTGATGAGTTGTGTAAGTTCTGTTTTACTGAGGGTCATGGATTTCTTATTCGAACATGTTGCCCAGTTTCGATCGCTTTATTTTTCCAAGGTGTTTGTATGAGAGTTCCGTTGCCTCCCTGCCACGGGGCGTCCGCGCAAGGTATCCTTCCTGGATCAGAAATGGTTCGTAAACTTCTTCTATTGTTCCGGCTTCTTCTCCAACAGCCGTGGCAATAGTGCTGATACCTACCGGACCACCTTTGAATTTTTCTATGATAGTAGATAGTATCTTGTTGTCCATTTCATCAAGCCCATTTTTGTCGACATTCAGCGCAGCAAGGGCATACTGGGCAATTTTGATATCGATGACCCCCGTACCTTTAATTTGTGCAAAGTCCCTGACCCTTCGAAGCAGGAGGTTGGCTATTCTGGGAGTGCCCCGGCTTCTGCGGGCAATTTCCGAAGCTGCATTATCATCAATCGGGACATCAAGTATTTTGGCAGATCTGTGGATTATAGAGTCCAGCGTTTCTGAATCATAATATGTTAAGCGGGAATTGATCCCAAACCTTGACCTGAGTGGAGCTGTCAATAAGCCTGAACGAGTAGTTGCCCCAATTAAGGTGAATGGATTCAGGGTGATCTGTACACTTCTGGCATTTGGCCCGGTTTCGATCATGATGTCAATCCGGTAGTCTTCCATGGCAGAATACAGGTATTCTTCAACTACAGGGCTCAACCTGTGAATCTCATCAATAAACAGTACATCATTCTCCTCAAGATTGGTCAACAAGCCGGCCAGGTCACCGGCCTTGTCAATGACCGGTCCGGATGTAACTTTAATATTGACCCCCAGCTCGTTAGCAATAATGAAGGAGAGTGTTGTTTTTCCCAGGCCCGGAGGCCCGTGGATCAGTACATGGTCCAGGGATTCACTTCTCTGTTTGGCTGCTTCAACAAAGATTTTGAGATTATCAACCACTTTTGATTGGCCTGAAAAATCAGCAAAATCAGTGGGTCTCAGTACTTTTTCAATTTCTTTCTCTGCCTGGGTGAGATGTTTGCCGCTGGGATCAAGACTTTCATTCATATTTTCACATCTAATTCAACCGCTATGGAATAGCAAAGTTATAAAATACCTTATCATATAAAATTTATTTTGCTTTTCTGACAATAATTGATTATCTTATCATGTTTTGTAAGTGAATTTTATTACCTTAGCTTAGACTTAACACTGGTTGAAGAAATGAAACAAATCCTTGTCGGCATTGATTTTTCAAAGAATTCTATCCATGCCCTGGAGTATGCAATCCAATTTGCCAATAAAGTTGGGGCCAATATCACATTGCTTTGGGTGAACAATACGACGACTTCAGAATATATTTTCGACGAAACCTTGATTGAAATTAAAAAAGAGAAGAGAGCTAACCTGGATAAGCTGGTCGAGCAGTACCAGAAACAATTATCACCGGGTAAGTTGAAATATAAATTAAGGAAAGGCAAAGTGCATCTTGAAGTGGCGGCGCAGGCAAAACTGATCAATGCAGACCTGATCATTGCGGGGACGCATGGCGTATCCGGTTTTGAAGAGTATTGGATTGGGAGCAATGCCTACCGCATTGTAACCCATGCTCCGTGTCCTGTGATTACTATTCGTTATGATTTTCCTTTCAAGGATGCCATCAAAAAGATCATTCTTCCTATTGACAGTACACAGGAGACCAAACAGAAATTGCCGATAACACTGAAGATTGCTCAAAGTTATAAAGCTGAGATTCACATTCTTGCGTTGTATTCAACATCTTTAAAAGCACTGCAGCGCAGGGTTGATAACCATGCCAATCAGGTAAAAGAAATTTTATCGAAACAAGGTATTAAATGTAAAATAGCCAGTGAGAAAGCTGACAGTATGACGAATGCCACCATAACGTATGCACAAAAAATTAATGCCGACCTGATTGCTATTATGACTGAACAGGAAACGACCACTGCCAATATTTTTCTGGGCCCTTTTGCACAGCAGTTGATCAATCATTCTGCGGTGCCTGTACTGAGCCTGAGATCTAAAGAGCTGGTCAATTGAAATAGATAGTAATGATAAAGTATTTCGTGATTTCGGGCTTAATGATTCTTTTGAGTATTCCGCTTACTGCGCAGGATGCACAGGAAGGATATGTTAACATTGTTCAGGATAGCCGGGTTGATATGCTTGTTGAAAAGCATATTGAGATGAATGAGTTCTTACTGAAAAACCCTGATCATAATGGGGTAGAAGGTTACCGGGTCCAGATCTTTTTTGAATCAGGTAATAAGTCCAGTACTGCAGCAAGGGAAATCATGAAAGAGTTTGAAGAAAAATATACGGAAATCCCGTCGTACCTGACATGGAAGGCTCCAAATTTCCGGGTGAGGGTAGGGGACTTCAGAACCAGGATGGAAGCTGAAGGATTTCTGCAAAAGATAATAAGTGTTTATCCCAATGCATGGGTTATAAAGGATAAAATTAATTTTCCAAGACTTAACTAATTAAAATAATCGGCTATGAAAACGATTCTAGTAGGTATTGATTTTTTGGATTCATCCCTCAATGCACTGGAACATGCTGTATCCATTGCTAGCATGGGCAAGACTGATATCTTAATGGTTTGGGTGAACAGACCGGAGTACAATAAAGAAGTTTTTCTTTATGAACCGGAGAAGCTGCCCGATGTGGTTGATGAGAAATTTCAGGAATTGATCACAAAGTACCAACCACTACTGGAAAATGGCACAATATCTTACACCATAAAGAAGGGAAAAGTGTATAAGCAGATTGTTAAAGAAGCAAAGGCCATTAATGCCGAAATGATTGTTGTGGGAACACATGGTTCGTCCGGTTTTGAAAAATTCTGGATTGGTAGTAATGCCAATAAGATTGTTTCTGCCACTGATTTACCGGTAATTACCATTCGTGGAGGTATTGATGTGCTTAAACCGTTGACCCGTATTTTGCTTCCTATCGACAGTACTTTGGAAACCAGACAGAAAGTTCCTTATGCATCTTATCTGGCTAAAATTCATGATGCAGAGATTGTTGTTACTCCATTGTATACCACCAAGGTTGAAACGGTCAGGGACCGCGTGAGCAGGTATACAGAACAAGTTACCCAATATATGGATGATGAAGAGGTAAAGTATCGGGTTGAGGAGCTTGAGGTTGATAATCTGGCAGAGGATACCATCGATTTTGCCAAGAAAATAGGGGCAAACCTGATTTGCATCATGACAGAACAGGAACGTTCAACGGCTAATCTCTGGCTGGGGCCATATGCTCAGCGATTTGTGAATCATTCACCAATTCCGATTCTCAGCATTCATGCTAAAGATTTTACGTATTAACAAAAAAGCCCTTGCGAGGGCTTTTTTTTCGGGAATTAGTTCCTGTCAATATTGTTTAGATCTTCGAAAGCTTGTTTGAGGCGGTCAACCAGGGTTAATTGTCCTGCCCTGAGCCATTTCCGTGGATCATAGTACTTTTTATTGGGTTTGTCCTCACCATCAGGATTTCCAATCTGCCCCTGCAGGTAATCTTTATTGGCTTTATAATACTCATGAACACCGTCCCAATATGCCCATTGGGTATCGGTATCAATGTTCATTTTGATGACTCCGTAAGAGATGGCTTCCCGGATTTCTTCACGTGATGACCCGGAGCCACCGTGGAAGACAAAGTTCAATGGCTTCGGTGCGGTATTGTACTTCTGCTCGACATACTGCTGTGAGTTGTCAAGGATTACGGGCTCCAGATTGACATTTCCCGGTTTGTAAACCCCATGCACGTTACCAAAAGCCGCTGCAATGGTGAAGCGATCGCTGACCTGCTTCAGTTCATTAAAAGCATAGGCCACCTCTTCAGGTTGGGTGTAAAGTTTGGAACTGTCAATCCCTGTATTGTCGATCCCATCTTCTTCGCCACCGGTTACACCCAGTTCAATTTCCAGTGTCATGCCGATCTTATCCATTCTCTCAAGGTAACGTTTACACGTTTCAATATTCTCCTGGATAGGTTCTTCGGAAAGGTCGAGCATATGAGAGCTGAACAAGGGTTTGCTTTGTTTTTTGTAGAACTCTTCGCCTGCATCCAGCAGAAGATCGATCCATGGCAGCAGTTTCCTTGCCGCATGGTCGGTGTGGATCAATACCGGAACACCATATGATGCAGCCATATGGTGGATATGCATAGCACCTGAAATCGCGCCTGCAACGGCTGCCTGTTCATTTTCATTAGACATCCCTTTACCTGCATAAAATGCTGCACCCCCGTTTGAAAACTGGATGATCACCGGGGAATTGACGATCCTGGCTGATTCTAATACTGCATTTACGGAATCTGTTCCTATTACATTTACGGCCGGCAGGGCAAATTGATTGGTTTTGGCAATCCTGAACAATTCCTGCACATCATCACCGGTTACCACCCCGGGATTTATTTTTGCTAAAACTTTTTCTGACATTATTGATAATTTTTTGATTTACAAATGAAGAGTCAAAATTATACTTTTTTAGCAAAGCAAAGGTAATTAGACTGTTATTTCAATGTTAATTCCTACTTTTGTTTCGTGAAGCGTGAAGTGTGAAGCGTGAAAAGCGAAGCTTCTCTAATCTCTTTTCTCTTCTCTCTTCTCTCTTTTCTTCAACGGCCCCGTAGTTCAACTGGATAGAATGTCAGATTCCGGTTCTGAAGGTTGTGGGTTCGAGTCCCGCCGGGGTCGCAAAAAATAATGCCGCTCCCTTGTCCGCCGAAGTTTTAACGAAGGTGGAGAGCGGCATTATTTTTTATTTACAATTCTGTATTTACAATTTAGATTATACAATTTTGACTTGAAAATTACTCTAAAGAAATAATAGATTTGGGATCAATCAGTAATAGCCTTTAGCTTACCAATAATTATGTCCAGCCGCTCTGTTTGGGTTGTAGAATATAAATTTCCCAGGATTGCTTCTTTCATCCGGGTACTTTCAATTATGGTTTTAAATTCTGCTTTCAGAAATTCCAAAACATTATTTTGGGCCTGAGTAATTATATCAATTAATTCAGTCAAGCTTGTAATTTCCAAGCTGATATCGATGTCTTTTGTAGGGCGGACATCATCGGCTGCTGGATCATTAATATACAAGCTCACTACCGCTCCTCCAACATATACAACACGTTGGTTGAGTTCCCCTAGACCCTCGGCAACAGTTTTTATTACACTTTTATTCAGAAGTGTGTTCTTTAACATATTCGCTTCCTTAGTTCTTTAATAGCATATTCTTGTTCCCTGGCTTTTCCAATCCTCAGCGCATCAGTGAGTGCAAGAAGCTCGTATAAACCGGGGTCGTGCAAGCATGCTTTTGGAACTGATGGATGTAATGGTTCAATTGCTTGTCCCCTGATATCACCTTTGACATATGGCCAGACAACTGGTTCTGAGCTGTTTATTACCTTTGATAATGGTGCCGCTGAGAAAGCAGTTGCGATGCCCCTGCTTATTGCCCCTGGTCGCTGGGGGTAAATATATTTAATGCCATACTGCAGAAATTCCAATAAAGCTTCTTTCATCAGTGACTTCTTATCTGATGCAATTAAACCGGCGACCATAGATCTGTTGATGCTTTCACTTACCTCACTTGCGCTAATAAATAAACCATAGGCGATGTCCTTCATTAGCCAATGGTGATCCTTGAGGGTTGCTATCTTTAGCAGGATTACAATGTCCTGCGGGCGCATTCCACTATGCTTTTTCATTGTAGTTGTTTCTTGCAAAGATAATAAAACAATTCGCGATTCGCGAATCGCGAATTAAGAACTTTATTAAGCATGTGCCAGCATTGAAATTGCAAAACCTGGTGCAGAATAATAAGTTGACCCGTCTCTGCTATGCTCAGCACGTCCCTCGACTCCCGTTCGACCTTAAAAGTAATTTTTCCAAATGTGCAGGAACGAATTTAGGATTTAAGGTATTAACAAATAAAAATGCTTTTCTATATTTATTTGTTAGAATGCAATGATGGTGCCTATTATGTCGGTGTTACCAACAACCTTAACAGAAGGCTGAAAGAGCATCAAGCGGGAATTAGTTCGGGTTGTTTTACCAATTCGAGACAACCTGTCAGGTTAAAGAATTATAGGGTCTTTGAAAATATTAATGAAGCGATAAAAGTCGAGAAGAAATTAAAAAGATGGTCGAAAGCTAAGAAAGAAGCCTATTTCAAAAGAGATTGGAAAGCTTTGCATGATTTATCCAGTTGCAAGAATCCTTCATCTCATAAAAATCACAATACCTAAATAGGGATCGAGCGGAGTCGAGATCCACACCATAAAAAAAGATACCCCGCTGTCATCCCGAGCACCTCGACGATGCTCGGTATAAACTCCGTCGAGGGACCAGTACTTTAACCATGCTTAATATAAACTCCGCCGAGGGACGAATTGAACAAAGAAACATAGAGCGCATAGAATACCCATAGAATACGCATAGCACTATTTTCTAAATACTAAATACTTAATACTCAATACTTAATACTCAATACTTAATACTATTTTTACACCAATCACCATTTCTACTCCATTTGATACTCTGCGCAAACACATTACTTCCGAAACATAATAACAGGAAAAAAATGAGATTTCGTTTCATAATATTTGATGATTTATTTTTTGTAATTGATCTTCCAAAGAAAAATTACTGAGATGGAAAAAATTTCACTTCCTTGAATGAGGGAAAGCATATCCAGTGTGGAGATATAGAGCTCCATGAACCTGACATTAAGGCCAAGGCCAAAGGCCCATGCTGTGTTATTCAACTGATCATATGTTACCCCACTAAGAATGATGGGTGCTTTTTTCGCAGGTTGGTATTCCAATCCAAATGAATACCTGGGCTTAAGGGCATTGGATGGCTGATTGTTGAAGCCTTTATTGAAATCAAAAGCCAGCCGCAATTGTCCTGGAAACTTCTTAAATAATTGGTCAAGCTGCACTGCAGCACCCAGGCGCAATGTGGTTGGCAGAGGAACGGTAAAAGCTCCTTCTTCCCGTTTGGAAACATTCGCATCTGCACTGATAGAATCAATCAGTTCTTCGTCCAGAGAACCCAGGATGGCAAAAGAAGCCTCTATCTTCCTGGTCCCTGCATTGCTGCTCCAATCCAGTTTGCCAATATCAGTTATAGCGAAGCCTACAGTTATTCCCTTTTGGAATTCGGCGCTGAATCCCAGGTCAAAGCCAATTCTTTTGCCAGCGGCTTTAGGGAATAAAATATTGTCCGGTTCTTTGCCATTGGGTTCAAGGAAATTAAGGAAAGTCATATCGGAGGAGAAAGAGCTTCTGATTGTAGCATCGAATGAAGCAGCAAGCAATGTATCTTGATGGGAAGCTGCAACAGAAGCGTTGATTACAATATCCTGGTAAACAAAGCCATTAAAATATTTAAGTGCTGCACCGCCCGACACACTTTTGAAAATCTTCCCATCAGGATCATGATATAATCTCCGGGAATAAGACAATCCATAGGATCTGATCCACCATGTTTTGTATGTGAAATCATTAAGGGATATAGATCCGTCAAGTGGCTTATGGTTATTCAAGGCATCCGCAACGAACCCTGGAAAATTAAGATAGGCGGCAATATAATCCGTCATGGTAAACGCAAAGGTTCCAATTTCCTCACTTGGCTTGATGCCAATGGAAAAGAACCCGATCACCGCACTTAATGATATAGATCCACCTTCGGTAAGTGTTTCTAATATTAATTCCGGGTCAAGGCGGCTTATGGCCCTATCGTCAATTACACCTGCATAATAATCAAAAGAAGATAAAGTTCGGCTTACTCCGTAACCCCGGGCTGTAAGGCTTGGGAATAAAATACTTATTTCTTCCCCGTCGGGCATCTTGTTAAGCAATCCCGGATTGATGCCCACCGAAAAAAGTCCATAGGAGTTGGCGGTATAAGTATTGGCCATACCAATATTACGTGCGTTGGTAAGGCCATAAGATCCGAATTGTGAATATCCTTTGAATGGCAGATAAAGAATGAGTATCAGCAGTAGATATTTATAGTGTCCCTTCATTTGTCATTCTTGCTGCTTGTGTACTTCCCGACCAGTACCGCTACAACCACTGCAATATAAAACTGTCCCCCCGTAGCCAGTAAAGCCGCCGGTATCCTGGTTTCTTCTCTAAGTGGCAGCACATCACCATAGCCAAGGGTGGTAAGGGTGATAAAACTGTAATAAATATAATCCATAAGGCTGAAAGAGACATCTTCGGAGATATTATAAGCATTGTCATATATCCCGTTTAAGATGGCAAAAAGGAAGCCTCCACAAATTGCAAAAAGTAAATAAATTGTGATGGCCATCAGGATCATATTCAAATCAACCCCCCTGTTTTTGATCATATGCCTGATCAACACATACAGAATGTATCCAAAATAAATGAAGAGAAAAAAATTGGTTATTCCAACTTCTACATCCGGGGTCTCTAAAAAATGCGTAATCCAGATTATGGCAAGCACAATAAATGCGATAACAAAACCGTACCTGAGGTTTTTCTCTTTATCGACAAGAATAGATACACTTTGAATGGTCACTACAGATAATAGAATCGATATAATTATTCCACCAAACCAATTGTTCGAAACAAATGGAGGAATCAACAAAAACAAAACTACTGCGATGAAAAGCAGCACATACCTGTTCTTGAAAAATGCATGCATAGGTGATGGATTTGAGTGTTGACCAAAGATAATGATAATATGTAAAGAGTGAACAGTGAACAGTGAACAGTGAACAGTGAAGGGTGAACAGTGAAGGGAATTGGTTATATTTGTATTGATAAGCGATGTAATTTTATCTGATAAGCATAAATCTATTTGATATGAAAAAGCACCTTCTCCTCTTTATCATTGCAATATTTTTTATTCCACAATTATCCATTGCACAAAACAGCACAAAAAAGTACTGGGTAACCGGCTGGGAGATTCCGTTTCAATGGGCCAAGATTGATAATGACGGTGATGAATCGGGAAATGTCATGCGCTTTGCCCCGGCGATCAATATACAAACCCTGTTTAACCTGGATCCCAGCAAGGCCATAGGCTTCTTTACAGGAATTGGCGTGCGCAATGTGGGATTTATTTACAATGTGCCCCAGCAGCCAGTCAAGAAAAAATTCAGAACCTATAACCTGGCTGTCCCGGTAGCATTTAAGTTGGGTGACATGACCCGCACCTTTTTTTATGCAGGTTATGAAATTGAATTTCCATTTAGCTACAAGGAAAAAACCTTCAGGAATGAAGTCAAGGATGATAAATTTGTCGTTTGGTTTTCCGACAGGGTCCCTGTATTTTACAATAGTGTCTTTGTAGGGATCAACCTGTCCAAGGTATTCAACGTCAGGTTTAAATACTATTTTACCAATTTTCACAACAAGGATTATACAGCAGTTGTGAATGGGGAGGAGGTCCAACCATATAAAGATCTAAATGCCAACGTGTTTTATATTTCACTGAATATCAGCCTGTTCAAGAATGTGAGGTTCTATTATTCCGAATCTGATTTCAAAAAGTAAAACTACTGCCAGAGACATTGAAACAAAGCTAAAGTACATGCAATATTCAGATACGGGAATTAGAAGTTTCCGGATATCTTTTATTATTTTACTCATATATTTTGGTGCACTGTGCAACACTTCCAATGCCCAGTCTTTATTTAATCCCATACCATTTACCGATACAAATTATGTGGAACTATATTATACAGACCTGACCACCCGCCTGTATGGGTCAGTGAAATTTTTGCGTTTCTCGCTGATTGACCTGCAATGGAATCAACGCATACCATACCGCCCAAATACTAACTATATTTTTGGTTTTGGTGCGACATACAAGACCCTTACCCTGAATATTGGGCTTAATCTGCCATTTAATAAGAAATACGATTATAAATATGGCGATACTAAATACCTCGACCTGCAAAGCCATCTCTATATTAAAAAATATACGGTAGATGTGTATGTGCAATTTTACAAAGGATTCTTTCTTGA
>JAUXCL010000122.1 GCA_030618905.1 Bacteroidales bacterium
ATAAGCCAATTAATGATGTAACTTCTTTTTTCTACAGCCATAAACTTGATCATATAATCAATGAATCCAGTCAGGCTGGCAATTTTCAATATGGCAGAAGCGTGATTGATAAATTTAAATCTGATCGATCTACCTTTGCCAACGATAAATATGTTGTCCTTTTTGAAGGGATCTGCTTTAATAAGTCGGTCAGTTCAATTCCTGAATCAATAATAGATTGGTATGAGCAGGATCCTGATGATTTTGTGAAACAGATTGATGGAATTTTCGCAGGTTTTCTGTTCGATATAGGGAAAAAAGTCATAATAATATTTAACGACCACCTTGCCTCACGTCCGGTATATATTTATCATAGCCCGGATAATAGAACCGTGGTATTTGCATCAGAGCTAAAGGTTGTTACCAGGATTCTTGATCAGCTGGGCATTTCAAAGAATGTAGATATTGAGGCAGTTAAGTACTTTTTATGCATGGGGTTCTATCCGTATGATCATACTCCGGTTTGTGAGGTGAAAAGAATGAATTATGCCACACTGACCAGCTTTTCATTGAGTACATTTCAACTGAAAACCAACAGGTACTTTAGTTATTTTAATGATAATCATGTCATTGAAAATAAGACAGGAATAATTGAGAATATTAACGAATTGATGGTCTCCTCAATCCGTAAAGAATGGAATAAGGATGTCGAAAATTCCTATGATCATTATGCATTCCTGAGCGGTGGGTTGGATAGCCGGGTCAATGTGTTGCTTGCCAATAAGCTTGGTTTTAAACCTATTAATACTATTACCTTTTCGGAATCTGATGCTGATGATGCAGTCATTGCGAAACAAATTGCCGATAAAAATAAATTGAACCATTCCTTTACACAACTTGATGGAGGAGACTATTTGGTGGACAATCCTAAAAATTACATCTATGCAAATGATGGAATGGTCAACTATTCAGGCAGTGCACATGGAATGTCGGTTATACAGCGAATAATTGGAAAAAATTATGGATTGCTGCATACAGGCCAGATTGGAGACCTGCTTTTTGGTTCCCATTCTGCCCCTGGATCAGATGTGAAAAGCATGATAATGAAAAATGTGAATCCTGATACAGTTTATCTTGCTGACCAATCACAGATTTTGCAAAAGGTAATTAATGATTACCGGGATAAGGGTTATGAAATTTTTGCATATGAGCAAAAAGCGATAAATGGAACTTTAAACGGAGACAGAAGCTTAAATCATTATGTCGACATCATGTCCCCTTTCTATGATAGGAAAATGATTGAGTATTGCCTTTCCATACCGGATAAATTTAAAAAGCATGAAGCCATTTATATTGATTGGATGAATCAGTATCATCCCTATCTTAGTGAATATAGATGGGAAAAGGCAGGGGTAAGACCAATATCGGTAAGTAATGTTGTTATGGGTCATACCTTTAAAAGGGCTTTAAATCATCTCCGGGGAATGGTCGGGGTAGCTCCGGTTAGTATGAATCCTTTTGAGAAATGGGTTAAGATAAACAGTAGGATTTATGGTGAATTGGATCATATTTTTGAAGAATACAAAGAAATTGGAATGGACCTGATCGATAATATTGATTTGGAGAAACTATATAAGGAGAGCTCAGATGTACAGTTAAAATTCAAAACAATAACTTTATTGGTTTCATTAAATCTGCATTTCACTTAAAACATTATTATTTTGCTAACCCTGTTGTAATAGGTGGACTGTCAGGCGATTACAGGCTGGTCTTCATATTACTTGGCATTAGTTCAAGTTTAGTATTGATTTTTGCTTTATTTTGGTATTATCATATCGCTGGATTGATCAACAGGAAAGCGTATTAGTGTAATTATATAGTTAAAAGATGATTTGGTCACGAATAAAAGGTAGAATTCAATATGAGATTGCCAAATGGAACAGACCTCATATGATTGTGGGGTACCGACGTGCTGATGGTAAGTTTCTGAAACATACCAGAATTAGCAATACAAGCTGCATTAACCAAGAAAAAAACCTCATTATTGGAGATAAGGTGTTCATCGGCCATTTTAATTATATTGAAGCCAGCAATGGGATCACTATTGAAGAAGGATGCCAGATTGCCAGTTATGTCAGCATCACCACTCATTCAAGTCATATTTCTATAAGGTTGCACGGGCCCTCCTATTACGGGAAAAAAGATTTAACTGGATATATTACGGGTCCGGTGTACATTGGAAAATATACATTTATTGGTCCTCATTCGCTGATCCTGCCTGATACCAGGATTGGAAAAGGCTCTATCGTTTCAGCATACAGTCATGTAAAAGGAGAGTTCCCGGATTTTTCCATTATCCAAGGCAACCCGGCTGAAGTTGTCGGAGACACCAGGGAATCGGACAGAAAATACCTGGATGAGTACCCGGAGCTTCAAAACTTTTATGAGAGTTGGGCCAGGGGAGGCTGAAATATTTGAAAAACACCTAACTTCGCCAGCACTATGAAAAGCTTGCTTTTAATCGGCCCTGATGCCATACACACATTCAATTACCTTGACCTGATCAGGAGTTATTTTGATCAAATCCATGTCATTACCCACGGCTCAAAGTTTGAAGATAAAGATGTACCTATTTTTATGGTAAACTTTTCTTTTCGGAATATTTTTAGTATCCGAAAATCAGTGTTGGAGATTAGACGTGTCATTAAAGATGCCAAGCCAGATGTTATACACATTCAGGAGGTTGGCACACATGCCATGCTTGTATTCTGGGCCAACAGGAAACTGAAGGTCCCGGTTATCCTTACCGGGTGGGGCAGTGATATCCTCAAGATGCCAAGGAGAGGTTATATTTTCAGGTGGCTGGTAAGAAAAGCATTAAAGAAAACCAATTACCTGACTGCAGATTCTAAAAACCTTGGCGATTATATGCGGGCGCTTGTGCCACGTACCAAGCTTGATATCACCATAGCTAATTTCGGCGTAGACAATGTCACTGAAGATTTCCCCAAGGGAAATCTGATATACAGCAACAGGTTGCATGAAGAACTTTACCGGATTGACTGGATTATCAAGGCCTTTAAATTATTTGTAGATACGGATGAGCTCAACAGAGACTGGAAGCTGGTTATTGCCGGTGATGGAAGGAAAACCAAATCATTAAAGGAATTGACACATCGTCTGAAACTGGATGATTGTGTGTTATTCCCAGGATGGATTCAACGGGCGCAGAACAGGGAGTACTATAAAAAGGCAATGCTTTATGTTTCCATTCCGCAATCGGATGCAACATCGATCAGTTTACTGGAAGCAATGGCTTATGGCTGCGTTCCTGTATTGTCGGACCTGCCGGCAAACCGGGAATGGATTGACAATGGGAACAATGGATTAATTGTTAAACATCTGGATACCAACTTTATCAAAAAAGCCTTAAAACTTGATCAACCTGAAGTGGCAAGGGTCAACAAGATAATTATCAAGGAAAGAGGATCAACAGAAGTCAACAGGCAAAAGTTTATTGACATTTACATAAAAGCTATTCAGCAGTGAAATCATGCAGATCTGCCATTTGACATCGGTACATCATCGTGACGATACGCGGATTTTTGTAAAGGAAATCCCTGCATTGATCCATGCCGGCTTCGGGGTATCTGCTGTTGTATCTGATGGCAAAGGAGATGAACAACGGACAGGATACAAAATTTACGATTTGGGAAAGCCCCGTAACCGGGCCAACAGGATCCTCAGGCATAAAAGCAAAGTCCTGCAAAAAGCGATGGAGCTTGATGCAGATGTATACCATTTTCATGATCCCGAGTTAATACCCGCAGGGCTTCATCTCACCAAAAAAGGCAAAAAAGTTATTTATGATATCCATGAGGATGTCCCCAGGGATATGCTGTCAAAAGACTGGATCCCGGGAATATTCAGGAGTATTATTGCATGGTGTTTTGAGAGATACGAGAACAGGGCTGCCGGGAAACTGCAGGCATTGATTACGGCAACACCTTTTATCAGTAAACGTTTTAAAGCATTAAATCCCAATACCATCAATATCAATAATTACCCCATTATTGAAGAACTTGATGAAGCTGCATCCTGGTCAGAAAAGGACAAGGCTGTTTGTTATATCGGAGAGATCACCAGGATTAGGGGAGCAGAAGAGATGGTGGAAGCAATGGATTATGTGAATGGGAAATTATACCTGGCAGGCAGCTATGAGGTGGAATCATTAAGGGGAAAACTCAATGAGATGGCATCTCACTCAAAGGTAGAGGACATGGGCTATGTAGACCGAAAAACCTATGCCTCGATTCTGGCTAAATCCATGGCCGGGTTGGTAATTTTTCATCCCGAGAGTAATCATATCAATGCCCGGCCAAACAAGATATTTGAGTACATGTCGGCCGGAATCCCGGTGATCGGATCCAATTTCCCTTTATGGAAAGAGATCCTGGAAAAAGATGAATGTGGGATTTGCGTTGACCCATTGCAGCCAAAAGAAATAGCCGGAGCAATAAATCAATTGTTTGATAATCCTGAACTTGCTGAAAAGATGGGCACCAGGGGCAGGTATTTGGTCAGGGAGAAGTATAACTGGGAACAGGAAAAGAATAAACTGCTGGAATTATATAAGACATTTGAAAAGTGAATGAGCTGGTCAGCATAATAACCCCTTTATATAATGCGGAGGACTTTATCGGTCGCACGATTGAGTCTGTCAGGTCCCAGACTTATCCACACTGGGAGATGATCATTGTGGATGATTGCTCTTCCGATAGCAGCAAGAAGGTGGTCAGGAAATACATGGAGGAGGATGAGCGGATCAAACTGGTTGAGCTCGGGCAGAATGTCGGGACGGGCATGGCCAAGAACAAGGCGCTGGAGCATGTGAACGGAAAGTTTATTGCTTTTGTTGATAGTGACGACTGGTGGCTGCCGGAGAAGCTTGAGAAGCAGGTCAGGTTTATGAAGGAGAATCAATACCCGATCAGCTATACAGCTTATCGCATGGTGAATGCTGATGGTAGTAAAGAAACGAAGACAGTCAATATTGTAAAGAGCTTAAGCCTGGAGCAATACCTTCGGAACACACTGATTGGTTTTTCCACTTCCATGATCAATATTGATATTACAGGCCAAATAGGGTTTATGGACTTACGCTCGAGGGAGGATACGCAGCTGTGGATCACCTTGCTGAAGCAAGGATTCAAGGCCTATGGGCTGGATGAGATGCTGGTGAAGTACAGGGTTCATAAACGGTCTATTACAGCAAACAGGGTGAAAGCTGCCCGGCAGACCTGGAGGCTGTATTACAGGATTGAAAAATTAGGCCTGTTCAGGTCCATGTATTATTTTCATGGATACCTTTGGAATACGGTCAAGAAGCATTATAAAAGCGGCTGATGCCAGAAACTAAAAGACATACCTGGAAGAATATGCAGGAGAAGGCTTATTATTACCTGATCTTGCTTCTTGCATTTTCCATTCCATTGCAAAAGAAAGCCACGGTATTGCTGATTTTCCTGATCGGGCTCAACTGGATTTTGGAATTTAATTTCAAAGAAAAGTACAGAAGAGTCAGGCAGAGCCGCATAAGGCAGTACACTTTGTTATTTGCTGTGTTATACGTGCTATTTGCTATTGGGATGTTGTATACCAGTGATTTAACCGGACCCGGCGGGGGTTGGTTTAAGATGGAGGTTAAGTTTTCCTTACTTGTATTTCCTTTGTTGTTTTCGACTATTGATTATCAGTGGGCAGACAGGAAATATGTGC
Source organism: Bacteroidales bacterium (assembly GCA_030618905.1). Lineage (GTDB taxonomy): Bacteria > Bacteroidota > Bacteroidia > Bacteroidales > B18-G4 > JAUWGC01. Next base: position 5,758 of record JAUXCL010000122.1, read on the forward strand.
AGAAACTCTTCAATTTCTTCATCATTGGCTCTGTAGTAAGTTGCCTGTTTTGTATAGGTAATGCATTGATCACGTACATGGGTGATCATCGTTTTGAGGCCTTTTATTACAAGGAGCTGTCTATGTTCCATCATCCCAGTTATATGGCCATGTACATAACATTTGCAGTGGTCATCATCCTGTATAATATGCTCAACAAGTGGAAGACATACAGTATAAATTGGAAGGTGTCATGGCTGGTCCTGTTGATCTTTTATAATGCCTTTATCATCACATTGGCATCCAAGGCCGGCATCATCAGCCTGGGACTCGTATATGGAATAGCCGTTACATATGCCCTGGCAAGAAAGAGATACAATCTTTCCGGAATATTTGGAATCCTGCTGATTGCTCTGGTATGCCTGTATATGTTCTTCCCTTATTCCTATAACCGAATGACAGTGGCCAGGGCAGCTGTAGAACAGGATAAACTTGACAAGAATTCAACAGAAGGCTCAGTATTAAGGATGCTTATCTGGAGGTCATCATTAGAAATTGTAAAAGACCATTTTCTCATTGGTGTGGGAACCGGTGATGTGGAAGGTGCACTGGTACAAAAGTATGATGAGAAAGGCATTACGATGGCTGTTGAGCAGAAGCTGAATGCCCATAATCAGTACATTCAGACCTACCTGGCTATTGGGTTATTGGGTTTTCTGACGATTGTCCTGATGCTGTTCCTTCCTGCCTGGCAGGCTTTTCGGAGGTATAACCTTGTTTATTTCCTCTTCCTTTTCATCATGGCCTTCAACTTCATCTTCGAATCCATGCTGGAAGCGCAGAGCGGGGTGGTGTTTTATGCGTTTTTTAATGTGTTTTTGTTTGTGACACGCAAGGAGATGTAGTTTTCATATCACCATGTTCCTTCGTACATGCATACATCGTCCATGCTCAATGTATACATGAAATGATTTCCATCACCTGATCAGCACTAAAATCCCTGTTATTATTCCAGGTTCTTCCTGCGAAGTGCCAATAGCATATTCAATCTTATACACATAGGCCCCGGAAGGAGCGGGATCTGATTTGTAGCTTCCGTCCCAGCCCTGGGAGATGTTTTGGCTTTCAAAGACCAGCACGCCCCAGCGGTTGAATATCTTCATGCTGAATGAGGTTAGGTTGTCTGGTTCACCTATGGCCCTGAACTCATCGTTGAGCCCGTCGCCGTTGGGGGAAAAGGCGTTGGGGAGGTATATGTTTTCGTTGATGGATTCATTGAACAGCACAAATACCGAATCCTGTCCGTAGCAGCCCTGAAGCGAGGCGATCAGCACCCCATACCAGCCTTCATGGACCGCGGTGATAAACCGGCTGGTCTCCCCGGTGTTCCAGAGGTAGCTGGCAAAGCCCTGGCCGGCGTCGATTTCCACCGGGCTTGCCGTGATGATGGTG
>JAUXCL010000157.1 GCA_030618905.1 Bacteroidales bacterium
TAACCGCGTTGAGTACCACGGCATTAACGTTGATACCTTACAACAACTTGCCGATACCAGGAAACTGGATGTCATTGATGTGGATACACTGATTGAGAATGGGCTCGCATCCAAAAAAGATCTTGTTAAAATTTTAGGACGGGGTGAACTGAAAAGCAAACTGGAAGTCACTGCCCATGCTTTCTCGGAAACAGCGAAAAGCAAAATTGAAGCAAAAGGTGGTGTTGCAACTAAAATCTAAAAGTGCATGAAAAAGTTAATCCAAACGATTAGAAATATCTATAAGATCGAGGACCTGCGAAACAGGATTATGTATACGATTGGTATTATCCTGATTTACCGTTTCGGATCTTTTGTGGTACTGCCAGGTGTTGACCCGCATATGCTGACAAACCTGCAGAATCAAACAAGTAGTGGATTACTTGGGTTGCTGAACATGTTCTCGGGCGGTGCATTTTCCAATGCTTCCATTTTTGCATTGGGAATCATGCCCTATATTTCAGCATCCATTGTTGTGCAGTTGCTGGGGATGGCTATACCCTACTTCCAGAAGCTGCAGAAAGAAGGAGAAAGCGGAAGAAAGAAGATCAATCAGATCACCAGGTACCTGACCATCCTGATTACAGGATTCCAGGCTCCTGCATATATCACTAACCTGGTCAGCCAGCTGCGTAACCCGGATGGAACGATGACAGCGATCATGCCTTTTGATGGGTCACCGCCTTCATCATTCTTCTGGATTTCATCTGTTGTGATCCTCATCTCCGGAACCATGTTTATTATGTGGCTTGGTGAAAGGATTACCGATAAAGGAATTGGAAATGGTATCTCGCTGATTATCATGATCGGTATCATTGCCAGGTTACCCTTTGCTTTGTTTGGGGAGTTCATTTCAAGGATGGAGGAGCAAGGTGGAGGACTGGTCTATTTCATCCTGGAAATTGTCATTTTGATCTTCATCATCCTGTTAACCATCCTTTTGGTACAGGGGACAAGGAAGATACCGGTACAGTATGCAAAGCGTATTGTGGGTAACCGCCAGTATGGTGGTGTACGTCAATACATCCCTTTGAAGGTGAATGCTGCCGGGGTTATGCCAATCATCTTTGCGCAGGCCATCATGTTCCTGCCCATCACCATTGCAGGATTTGCAGATTCCGAAACCCTTTCCGGTTTTGCAGCTGCATTTTCCAATATCAATGGCTTCTGGTATAACTTCGTATTCTTCATGATGATCGTCATGTTTACCTATTTCTATACTGCCATTACGGTGAATCCAAACCAGATGGCAGAAGACATGAAGAAGAACGGAGGCTTTGTCCCAGGTGTGAAACCGGGTAAGAAGACCGCCGAATTTATAGATGGTGTGATGTCTAAAATCACCTTTCCGGGATCAATGTTCCTGGGATTGGTAGCCATCATGCCAGCACTGGTTAGTCAGATTGGCATCAGCCAGCAGTTTGCACAATTTTACGGAGGAACATCCCTGCTCATCCTTGTTGGGGTAGTATTGGATACATTGCAACAGATCGAAAGTCACCTGTTGATGAGGCATTATGACGGATTAACCAAATCAGGAAGGATAAAAGGAAGATCTTCTTTTAGCATGTAAGAATTTAGACTAAATGATTGTTTATAAGTCAGAAGAAGAAATAGCATTAATTAAAGAGAGTTCTTTACTTGTTGGAAAAACACTTGCCGAGGTTGCCAAAGTGATTAAACCCGGAGTTAAAACAAGTGCACTGGACCAGATCGCTGAAACATTTATCCGCGATCATGGAGCAGCGCCCGGGTTTAAGGGATACAACGGCTTTCAACACACACTGTGCATTTCCACTAATGAAGAGGTGGTGCATGGCATTCCCGGATCAAGGGAACTGGTTGATGGTGATATTGTATCCATCGATTGTGGGGTGATTATGCACGATTTTTATGGCGATTCGGCTTATACCTTTGCTGTAGGTGAAGTGAGTGAGGAAGTGAAGCTTTTAATGGAAAGAACAAAAGCCTCATTGTATAAAGGTATTGAGATGGCTGTTGATGGAAAGCGCGTGGGGGATATCGGATATGCCATCCAATCGTATGTGGAATCATTTGGCTACTCGGTAGTGAGGGATCTGGTCGGTCACGGACTGGGCCGCGACCTCCACGAGAAGCCTGAAGTCCCCAACTACGGCAGAAGAGGGATAGGAATAAAACTAAAAGAGGGGATGGTTCTGGCAATAGAACCGATGATTAATCTGGGGACAAGGACTGTTGTTCAGGAAAAAGATGGCTGGACCATCAGGACTGCAGACAAGCTGCCTTCGGCACATTTTGAGCACGATGTAGCCATCAGGAAAGGCAAGGGGGAGATCCTGTCAACATTTGATTTTATCGAAGAAGTAATCAATAAACAATAATACATGGCAAAACAAAAATCCATAGAACAAGATGGTACTGTAATTGAATCACTGGGTAATGCAATGTTTCGGGTAGAGTTGGAAAACGGGCATACCATAACTGCCCATATATCCGGAAAAATGAGAATGCATTATATTAAAATTTTGCCAGGGGATAAAGTAAAGTTGGAAATGTCTCCCTATGATTTGACAAAAGGGAGAATAACATTCAGGTATAAATAGAAATAACAGGAAAATGAAAACCAGAGCATCTGTTAAAAAGAGAACGCCGGATTGTAAGATCGTTCGGAGAAAAGGACGCTTGTATGTGATTAACAAGAAAAATCCTAGGTACAAACAAAGACAAGGATAATAAATTAACATCAATAATATTTGATATATGGCACGTATTGCAGGTATAGACTTACCAAAGAATAAAAGAGGAGAAATCGGGCTGACCTATATTCTCGGCATTGGCCGCAGCTCAGCACAAAAGATCCTCACTGAGGCAGGTGTTGACTGGGACATAAAGGTGCAGGACTGGACTGACGATGAACAAAACAGTATCAGGCGGGTCATCACCGATCATTATAAGGTAGAAGGTTCATTGCGCTCTGAGGTTCAGATGAACATTAAGCGACTGATGGACATTGGAACTTACCGCGGTATCCGTCACCGTTCTGGCTTGCCGGTTCGCGGTCAGAGTACCAAAAACAATGCCCGTACCCGGAAAGGCAGAAAAAAAACAGTTGCGAATAAGAAAAAAGCACCTAAAGGCTAAAATTTTGTTAACCATAAGTTAACAGTGTAATAAATTAAGATAATGGCAAAATCCACGAGAAGCTCAAAAAAGAGAGTTGTTAAAGTTGAACCTGTAGGAAGGGCTTATATCAGTGCTTCTTTCAATAATATCATCATCTCCCTGACCAATAACTCAGGCCAGGTGATTTCCTGGTCTTCATCAGGTAAGATGGGATTCAGGGGTTCCAAGAAAAATACTCCCTACGCGGCACAAATGGCTGCGGAAGATTGCTCCAAAACCGCCTATGACCTTGGCTTAAGAAAGGTGAAAGTATTTGTGAAAGGACCGGGAGCAGGAAGAGAATCTGCGATGAGGACATTGCACTCCAATGGTATTGAAGTAAGTGAGATCGTTGATGTCACACCACTTCCTCACAATGGTTGCAGGCCCCCGAAAAGAAGGAGAGTATAATTTGACAATGCATTAATAATATTCATAACGATATATTGACATGGCAAGATACAGAGGACCAAAATCAAAAATTGCTAGAAAATTCAGAGAACCCATTTTCGGGCCGGATAAAGCTCTGGAGAAAAAGAATTATCCCCCGGGCCATCATGGTAACTCAAAGAGGAGAAGAAAGGAGTCTGAATATGGCATCCAGCTGCAGGAAAAGCAAAAAGCAAAGTATACCTATGGTATCCTGGAACGTCAGTTCAGAAATACCTTTAAGAAAGCAGCGAAAAGAAAAGGTGTTACAGGTGAAAACCTATTGCAGTTAATTGAAGCACGGTTGGATAATGTGGTATTCCGCTTTGGCATCGCCCCCAGCAGAAGAGCAGCCAGGCAACTGGTTTCACACAGACATATCTCCGTCAATGGTAAGATCACGAATATCCCATCTTTCTCTGTAAAACCAGGCGACCTGGTTGGTGTAAGGGAAAAATCAAAATCATTGGAAGTCATTGGTGAATCCCTCGTGGGCAGGACCAATCGTTTCCCATGGTTAGAATGGGATGAAGATAAGCTCCTCGGGAAATTCATGAATTATCCGACAAGGGAAGAAATTCCGGAAAATATAAAGGAACAACTGATCGTTGAGTTGTATTCTAAATAATAAATAATCAGCATTAATAATCGAGTCACCAAAAAGGAACTCTTTATGGCAATATTAGCATTTCAAAAACCTGACAAAGTTATCATGATTGAAGCCGATGAATCAAGAGGAAGTTTTGAATTTCGTCCGCTTGAACCAGGTTTCGGGGTAACCATCGGTAATGCCTTGAGAAGGATATTATTATCATCACTTGAAGGTTACGCCATCACTTCGATAAAAGTTGATGGGGTAGTTCAGGAATTCTCCACCATCAAAGGCGTTGTTGAGGATGTATCAGAGATCATCCTGAATCTTAAAAAAATCCGTTTCAAGAGACAAATAGAAACGGAAACAACTGAAAAAGTCCATGTCGTCGTTGGCGACCAGGATGTTTTCAAAGCTGGTGATATCAATAAATTCCTATCTGTATTCCAGGTATTGAACCCGGATGAAGTGATCTGCCACATGGATTCGTCCACTAAGCTGTCATTTGAATTAACTATTAACAAAGGCCGGGGATATGTACCAGCAGAAGAGAATAAATCATTGAATGCTTCTCTTGACACTGTATCTATTGACTCCATACACACACCGATCAAAAATGTTAAATACAGTATCGAAAACTGGCGTGTGGAACAAAAAACCGACTACGAAAAACTTGTGATTGAAATCACAACAGACGGTTCTATACACCCGAAAGATGCGCTCACAGAAGCAGCAAAAATCCTGATTCATCACTTCATGCTCTTCTCAGATGAGAGGATAACCCTTGATTCTGAAGAGAAGACAGTAACTGAAGAGTTTGATGAGAACTCACTTCATATCAGGCAACTCCTGAAGACCAAACTGATCGATCTCGATCTTTCCGTCCGTGCCCTGAACTGTCTGAAGGCAGCAGATGTAGAGTCACTGGGAGACCTGGTACAATTCAATAAAAATGATTTACTGAAATTCAGGAATTTCGGCAAGAAATCATTAACTGAACTCGAGGAACTTGTGAAATCTAAGAATCTGGAATTTGGAATGAATATATCAAAGTATAAACTTGATAAGGAATAAGTGAAAAATGAGACACGGTAAAAGATTCAATCATTTAAGCAGAACAAGTGCTCACCGGAAAGCAATGCTGGCCAATATGGCATCATCGCTGATCATGCATAAGAGGATAAAAACTACACTGGCTAAAGGAAAAGCACTTAGAGGATACGTTGAGCCTTTGATTACCAAGTCGAAGGACGATTCAACACATAACAGAAGAGTGGTTTTCAGCTACTTGCAGGACAAGGATGCCGTAACAGAACTTTTCAGGGAAATTTCCGTGAAGGTTGCCGACAGGCCTGGTGGCTATACAAGGATCCTGAAACTCGGCCCAAGGTTGGGTGATAACGCTGAAATGTGTCTTATCGAGTTGGTCGACTTCAACGAAAACCTTCTTGCTGAAAAAGCGGCCAAGCCTAAGAAGACCAGAAGACGTAGAGGCGGTGCGAAGAAGGAAGAAGCGGAAGAGAGCGAAGAGGTCAAAGCGAAGATCGAAGAAGTGAAGGAAGAAGAGCCGAAAGCGGAAGAAA
>JAUXCL010000201.1 GCA_030618905.1 Bacteroidales bacterium
AATAAGTTCTTAAAGTATATGCTCCCTTGTGGTTTGTCATTCTGGAAGAGTTGGCACTGTATTCCATGTCAACTGAAATACCCAGATGGGAAATAATTTCTGCTACAGGCAGGTTGCTGTTTAATAAGTATATACCCATCTCATTCCACCTGTAGGTTGTATTCCCAAAGTCGGCCGATAGCGTACCATAAGGAGGCCAGCTGTACGAATAAGAACCTAGCCCGGTGATGGGCCAGCGAAAATAATTAACTAATTGCCCCAAAGCTGTCGCAACACATCCTGTAACACAATGTCCTCCCGGCCCTCCCGGATCTGCAGGACACATTTCATTGTAATAAATGCCCTGTCCCCAGGTAGTTTTCAGCATGGGTTCAATATCTTTTTCATCCTTAAATACCTGTAAGCCAGCAGGGTCATCCGTTAGCAGCCGATCCCACTCATCGAGGATAAAGCGTTCCGGCACAAATGGATTTTCTATGACGTAATGAACCTGTAACTTATAACTGTTGATCAGGCCCTGAAACTGTACAGGGGGATCTGTCCTGCTGTATTTTCCATTCAGGGAATAGCCAAGGACAGGGTAAACCAGGTCGCTGGCGGAAACAATGACATAACCTGGCCTGTTCAGGTTGAAGATATAAAGGACCGTTTCAGCACCTTCCATTTCAACAAATCCCTCCTTAATGCTAATTTCATCAAGCCTGACCTGCTCGTACTGATTTACTCTTTCATAGAAAAAATGAATGGCAACTTTTTCAGCTTTCTTTTGATCGATATTGGCAGAGAAACACATGTTTGTTGCCAGGAAAAGGGCCAATAAGGGGATAATGATGGTTTTCATGATCAGTGAGCATATGGTTCTGTATAAAAGTAATAAAAAAATGCCATCCTTGTTTTGGATGGCATTTTTAGTATATGTAGTTGAGCAGTAATTATCTGATCACAATTTTTTCTGTAATAATGCCTTTACTGCTACTCAGGCTAAGGATATATACGCCATTGGCAAAATTACCCAGGTCTATGGTCCTGTCATATTTTCCCATATGGTTTTCCACCCGCTCTGTGTATAATAGCTGTCCTGTAATGCTGGTCATTTTTAAATCAAATGATTGCATTTCTTTTGAGTTAAAATTGATGTTCAGGTGATTGGTAGCAGGGTTTGGATAAATATATACCTCACCAAAAGCTTTGTCTTCACTGACACCCACATTATTGATCTCATAATAAACATCCCAGCCCGGGGCATTTACTGCTGTATTGGTTACCCAGGTGATGAACATTGAGCCACTGGTGGCTTCTACCGGGTCAGGTAAATCTGTACCGGAGAATGAAGCGATTTCTGTGCTGCCGTCATAAATGGTTACCACATCATAATCTTCCTGGGTTTCAAATGAATTGAAATACAGGGTGATGGTCCCTGCGTATTCGGGCTCGATAAGCCACATGCAGGTAGCACCATGCTGGTAATAGAATGTTCCGCTGCCATCAGCGAATGAGCCTGTGGGCTCATTTAATTCAGTCATGCCAAGACACCATTGCGGACTTGAAGATTCAAATTCAGCTTTGAATCCGGCAGCTGTTCCACCGGCATTGGTTTCCAAAGTGATCAGCAGTTTATTTCCGGATGATGTAAGCTGTGAGGGCAGCGATGATCCGGTAAACTCACCAAGCATAGGATCACCGGTTGTGGCACCATCATAAACCCTGACGTAGTCACCTGCATCCAGGTCAAAATGCGTAAAATCTAATTCGATTTCAGAAATAGAATCTTGCTCAGTCTGTGGATCGATCAACCAGGTGGCAGTTTGATTATTTATATAATCTTCAATAGGTCCGCTGCCATCTGTGAAAGAACCTGATTTATGAGTGATGACAGAGTCACCTTCAGCATGGTATGGATAATTGGGATCACTGGGATAAAACTCTGAAACACATCCCTGATCCATGTAAAATCCATTGACATTACTCAGCGAGTAATATCCATTCTGATAACCACCCCAGCCAAAATTGAAATGGAAATCATCACCCTGGTACCCATCGCAAACAAATGCATGTCCACCAGATGTGGAGGTGCCGTCATAATAGAGAGGTTTGCCATTATCTATCTGGCCTTTCAGCATAATGATCCAGGATGAGGTAGTATAGTTTTGTTTCTCGTGATATTGAGCGTCGTTATAACGCCAGAAATTAAGCAATCGATTAGGGACCATATAGCTAAATGCGCCAGAGGCTGTACCGTAGAGGCAATAATTCATGCTCATCGATATACCACAATGGTAATTCAACTCAGCAATGGGTAAAGGATACCCGTTTTCAACAACATCCTGCATGCCATCCCAGGCATAATAAGTATCACCAAAATTGGCAGAAAGTGTTCCAATAGATGGTGATGGGATATAGGAAAAGGATCCGGTACCGGTTATAGGATATCTGTAATAGTACATGATCATGGACATTGCTGTGGCCACACAACCTGTCATACAGCGCTGGCCATTTTTCTCAGGGCATAATAAGTTATATGGATTGCCCTGGCCCCATAATGCTGAGGTTAATGGCTCAACATCACGGTTGTCTTTCCGGGTATTTAAAGAGCTGGCATTAGCTGTAAGAAGGCGAGCCCATTCATCAATAGTTGCCTGGTCTGCTTCAAGCTGGTTTGCCCGGATATAATTGATCATATCTGCATAACTCTGCATAAAAGAAGCATATACATCAGGGACATTAGTTCTTGAAAATTCACCTTTATATGAATAGCCAATAACTGGTGTATATACGTCATCTCCTGAAATGATCACATACCCTCCATTGGCGAAATCAAAGGCATAGTAAATGGCCTTGCTGTCTTCTGAGCGAACAAAAGAATTGATGATCTTAATATCATTATAAGCGATGCCTTCTTCAAATTGGTGCATCCTTTCGTAATAGGAGTTCTTTGCAACCTGCCCGGCATCTTTAAGTTGGACTTCCCCGGCATAAACACCGGAGATTAAAATTGCAAAAGCACTAAATAGTAAACATAATTTTGTTTTCATAAGCAGCATTAATTTGGTTTGAGAAATTTCGATGCAAAGTTAATGATAAAAGTCTATTCAATAGACCTTAACTCATTAAAATAAACCCTGGTTTCATTTATAATGACATACAGCTATGGCAGATGGTTGCTTAAGCAAAGGGTTTTTATTAATTTCGCCCTCTGATTTATTCCATGAAACATAAGTTATGGCAATCCTGATAAAAAATATAAAAGAACTTCTGCAAATAGATGAGCAGGCACGTGACTTCGTGTCAGGTGCCCGGATGTCCACATTGAAAACGCTAAAAGATGCTTTTTTACTGACGGATGGGGATCAAATTGTTGATTTTGGACAAATGAGCGATCTCGATATCACTGTTTTAGACAGAAAGCATCCTGATCTCCAGGTATTTGATGCCTCCGGCCGCATGGTCCTGCCTGCCTGGTGCGATTCGCATACCCACCTGGTGTATCCGGCAAGCAGGGAGATTGAGTATATTGATAAGATCAGGGGCTTGTCGTATGAGGAAATCGCGAAAAGGGGAGGGGGAATCCTTAATTCGGCCAGGAAAATGGAGGAAACATCGGAAGATGAACTCTATAATTCAGCCATGCACAGGCTGGGGGAAATCATTGCCATGGGAACAGGTGCCGTGGAGATCAAAAGTGGCTACGGACTGAATACAGCTTCTGAATTGAAAATGCTCAGGGTGATCCGTAAACTCAAAGATAACTCTCCAATCACCATTAAGTCGACATTCCTGGGTGCCCATGCGATCCCTTTGGAATACAAAGGAAAGCAGGCAGCTTATGTGGACCTGATCATTAATGAAATGCTCCCCATGGTAGCTGCTGAAGACCTGGCCGATTATGTAGACGTCTTCTGCGATCGTGGCTTTTTTACTGTTGAAGATACCGACAGGATACTTAATGCAGCGATGAAGTATGGCTTGAGACCAAAAATCCATGCCAATGAACTTGATTATTCGGGTGGTATCCAGGTAGGTGTGAAATATGATGCATTGTCAGTCGACCACCTGGAATACACAGGAGATGATGAGATACAGGCATTATTGAATTCTGAAACGATGCCTACCTTGCTCCCGGGCGCTTCCTTCTTCCTTGGATTGATCTATGCCCCGGCTAGGAAAATGATCGATGCAGGCCTTCCGGTCGCCATGGCCAGTGATTACAACCCGGGATCATCGCCTTCCGGGAATATGCAATTCATACTTTCATTGGGTTCCATTGCTTATAAAATGTTGCCGGAGGAAGCTATTCATGCGGTAACCATTAACGGGGCCTATGCCATGGGGGTGAATGAAGAGCTGGGTACGATCACCAAAGGGAAAAAAGCAAACCTGATCCTGACAAAACCCATACCATCCTATGAATTTCTGCCTTATTCATATGGTAATAATAAGGTTGAGAAGGTTATGCTCAAAGGGAAATGGGTTATTCAGTGAACAGTGAACGGTGAACGGTGAACAGTCCCGATAGTTATCGGGAGTGAACAGTGGGATTGAGGATTTGAAAATATAAATATTTAGGATTGATATG